>NZ_JBHVVI010000017.1:0-115221 GCF_042883685.1 Kitasatospora sp. NPDC058190 | reverse complement strand
GTGCTGGTGGTGGCGTTCGTCGCGCTCAACCTGCTCGCCCAGTACTTCGGGAAGCTGCGGGCCACCGGGGGCCTGGACCACTACGGGACGCTGCCGGTGCCGGCCGCCTCGGTGGTGCTCGGCGCGGCCGGCGCGTACGCCTCGTTCACCCTGCCGGGGACGCTGGTCACCGCGGGCATCGGCGCGGTGATGTTCGGGCTGCCGCTCGGGCAGCTGTGGGTGCTGCTGGCGGTCGTGCCGCTGGCCGGGGCCGCGCTGTCCGGTCTGGGCGCGGCCTGCGGGCTGCTGGCGCCGCGCCAGGAGATCGCGACGATGCTGGGGCAGCTCGGCATGTCGGCGGCCCTGCTGCTGGGCGTGCTGCCGGTGGACCACCTGCCGCAGCCGGTGCTGTGGCTGCGGGACCTGCTGCCCTCGACGTACGGGGTGGAGGCCTTCGCCCGGACCTTCGCGCCGGACCCTGACTGGACGATGGTCGCGGCGGACCTGGGGGTCTGCGCGGCGGTCGGCGTGGTGTCGCTGGCGCTGGCCACCTGGGCGTACCGGCGGGCGGTCGCGCGGTAGGGCCTGCGGCCGATGCCCGGGCGGTGGGGCCGTTCGGGCGGCCGTCGTGAAACGATGGGGCCTGTGACCGTACCGAACACACCTCCGGATCCCGCCCACGCCGACGTGGAGGCGGAGCCGGGCGCCGTGCCCGACCCGTTCGCGCCGCCGCCGGTCTCGGACGAGGAGCCGCCCCCGGGTATGCCGGAGGCCCCGCCCGTGGTGGAGCACCCGCTGCTGGCGGAGCTGCGGATCGGGGCGGGCGTCGTGGTCGTCTGCCTGCTGGTCGGACTGGCGATGGCCGGGCTGTGGGTCTGGCTGGCGCCCAAGGTGCCGCTGCTGGTGGACGGCGACCGGATCCTCTACGCGGACCCCGAGGGCGAGCAGCGGGCGGGCGCCGACGCGGTGTTCGTGCTGATCGCGCTGGGCGCCGGGATCGTGACGGCGCTCGGGGCCTTCCTGGTGACCCGCAAGCGCGGCGGCGGCATCGCGGTCGCCCTGGGGCTCGCCGTCGGCGGACTGCTCGGGTCGATCGGCGCCTGGCGGATCGGACGCTGGCTCGGGCCCAGCGACAACCTGATCGCGGAGGCCCGGCGGGTCGGCAACGGCGGGCACTTCGACGCGAGCATCGACCTGGGGGCGCTGGGGGCGCTGCTGGTGTGGCCGATGGCGGCGATGGTGGTGCTGCTGGCGCTGTCCGCGGCGTTCGGCAAGCGGGAGGAGGACCCGCCGCCGTACTGGGGGGCTCCGGCGGGGACGTACGGGGCCCCTGCGGCTCCCCTCGCGGCTCCTCCGGCGGACCAGGCTCCGGCGGACGCGGCCGCACGGGAGCGCGGGAAGGACTGAGGTTCTCCCGGCCGGGCCGGGTTACTGGCGAGGCGGAAGGTCGGCGGTCCGGTACGGGCCGGGCCGGGCCTTCCGCCTCGTGCCGTTTCCCGGGCCCTCAGCGGGCGATGGCGGCCGTGTGGGCCCGGGTGAGGGTGATCAGGTCGGCGGGGGCCAGCTCGACCTCCAGGCCCCGCCTGCCCGCCGAGACGTAGACCGTGGGGTGGCCGAGGGCGCTGGCGTCGATCACCGTGCGCAGCGGGCGGCGCTGGCCGAGCGGGGAGATGCCGCCGAGGACGTAGCCGCTGCTGCGCTCGGCGGCGGCCGGGTCGGCCATGGCGGCGCGCTTGCCGCCGACGGCGGCGGCCAGGGCCTTGAGATCGAGCTGGCCGGCGACCGGGACCACGCCGACGGTGAGGGTGCCGTCCACGTCGGCGACCAGGGTCTTGTAGACCCGCTCGGGGGCGACGCCCAGGGCCTCGGCGGCCTCGCCGCCGTAGGAGGCGGCGGCCGGGTCGTGCTCGTAGGCGTGGACGGTGAAGGCGACGGCGGCGGTCTCCAGGGCGACGGTGGCCGGGGTGCCCTGGCCGCCCTTCTTGGGCTTCTTGACCATGCGGGGGTCCTGGGTCAGTTGGGGCTGAAGGACTGGCGGGTGAGCTCGACGGCGGGGAGCGAGGGCAGCCAGCTGAGGACGGCGCTCTCACGGCGCAGCAGGTCGAGTTCGGTGCGCAGCCGCTGGGCGGTGTCGGGGCAGGCGAGCAGCCGCTGCTTGACCGGGGTCTCGAACACCGAGGCGGCGGCCACCAGGTAGGAGAGCACCTGCGGGTCGTCGGGCAGCTGCGGGCGGCCCATGGTGGTGGCCTCCTTCGCCCCGGCCAGGCGTTTCTGGTAGACCCGGAAGGCCCGCTCGACCTCGGAGGCCAGGGCGCCGGAACCCTCGCCGGACTGCTCCTCGATCGGCTCGATCTCGCCGGTCAGGTACGGACCGGTGACGTCCACCGAACGCAGCCAGAACCGGGTGGTGCCGGTGACCAGCAGCTCGTAGCGGCCGTCGGACTGCTTCTGGGCGGAGGAGACGTCGGCGACGCAGCCGACGTGGAACAGCGCCTCCAGCGGGTCGCCGGTGACGGTGCCCAGGCCGTCGAGCGGGCCGGCCGGGCCCTCCTCGGGGCGGACCGGGGCGACCTCGCGGCCGTCCTTGATGGCGAGCACGCCGAAGCGGCGCGGCGCGTCCTCGGGCTGTTCGAGCAGGTCGGCGACGAGACGGCGGTAGCGCTCCTCGAAGACGTTCAGGGGCAGCACGAGGCCCGGGTAGAGCACGGTGTTCAGCGGGAAGAGCGGCAGCCGTTCTGTCACGGCGGACAGCGTAGTTCCCCGGACCCGGGCCTTGTCGCCCGGTTGACGCCGTCCACGGTGTCGGGCCGTAAGAAGCCGTCCCCGGTGTCAGCCCCGCTGGAGCAGCCGGGTGGCGCCCGCCACCACGGTGGAGGCGAGCAGCCAGCCGATCACCACCAGGCCGGCGGAGATCCACTGGGCGATCCCGCCGGGGTTCCAGGCGCCCTGGTTGAGGTCGACGATCGGCAGCAGCTGGTTGAGGGTGTACAGCACCGGGCTCCAGTGCGGGTGCTCGTCGGGCTTGAGCGGGTCCAGCGGGTGGGTGGCGAACCACACGCTGCCGAGCGCCCAGGCGAGCAGCAGCCATAGGCCCGCCCGGCCGGGGCGGTAGCCGTAACCGACGGTGACGTCCTGGACCCGGCCCCAGATCCGGGCGGGCAGCGGCAGGGTATGGCGGCGGCGGCGCTGCTTGGCGTACAGCACCTCGCGGGCGTCGTCGTCGGCGCCGTCGCGGCGCAGGGCGGCGGCGAGCTGCTCGTAGGACTCCGGCTGGAACTCCACCGAGGAGCCCTCCAGCCAGGCGATCCGCTGCTGGACGGTGAAGGGCCGGACCGGGCGCAGGTTCTCGTAGACGAAGCCGGTCAGCCCCAGGTGCTTGCCGCGCGGCCAGGCCTCCGGGACGTCGACCAGGTTGCCGACCCGGGCGCGGGAGAGCGAGACGGTGCCGGTGGGGCGGATCCGGCAGGTGAAGCGCAGCTCGGGGGTGTGGATGCGGCGCAGCGACAGTTCGTCGTCACCCTCCAGGTGGAATTCGCCGGAGATCAGGCAGGCGGCCTCGAAGCGGGCATCGGACAGCCGGACCTGGCCGTAGGCGCGGAAGGGGGTGCTGGGGGCGCCGGGCGGGGGGCTCTGGCCGTAGCCGGAGCCGTAGTAGCTGCGGGAGCCGAACCAGCCGCCGTCGGCGGAGCTGGTCAGGTAGAGGGTGTGGCCGACGACGATCCGCACGGCGTTCAGGCAGACGCGGTTCTGCGGGTCGGCGTGCAGTTGGGCGCCGCGCAGCGAGAGCCGGCCGCCTATTCGGGCCGTTCGGATGCTCAGCTCGCCCCGGACCTCGATGCGTTCGGCCTCGAAGTCCTGGTGGACGGTCATCCCGTCGGCGGACAGTGCCCGGCCGAAGCGGTCGCAGCCGATCACCGCCTGGTTGAGCAGCAGGTCGGTGCCGATCTTGGCGTCGGTGAGCCGGATGCCCTCCGGGATCCGGCAGCGGGCCAGGTGGAGGTCGCCGGTGGTGGACAGCCGGGACGCCTCGATCCGGGGGACCAGGCAGTCGACCATCCGGATGGTGCTGGCCTCGGCCTCCGAGATCAGGACCTTGTGCTCGAACCGGCAGCCGTGCAGCTCGACGTACTGCTGGATCCGGCCGCCGGCCAGGTTGAGCGCGCCGGTGACCGTCACCCCGCTCATCCGCAGCGAGGCGACCCGCCCGGGCGCCGCCTCCGGGCCGGCCAGCAGCAGGTGGGCGAGCACCTCGGCGCTGACCGTCCGCCCGGGCCCCCACGGGCTGTCCCCATAGGGGTCGTCGATGTCGGATTGGCCACTTCGGCGGTCGAATACATCCCCTTGGCGGAAGGCCTCCCAGAGTTCCCGCTCGGTGTCGGTCCAGCCCTCTGGAGCGCAATCCGCCATGGTTTACCCGTCCCCCCGGTCGTCTCGCCTTTCGTATCACGGACTGAAATGCGGGACCAGCGGTTCCGGCCACTCCTTACACTGGGTGGCGTGATCTCTCGAATCGACCTCCGCGGCTCGCTCGACGACCCGCGTGACCTGCTGCCCCGTGCCGAGTTCGACGTGGCGGCCGCGCTGGAGAAGGTACGGCCGATCGCCGAGGACGTGCGCCATCGCGGGGTCGCGGCGCTGATCGAGATCACCGAGCGCTTCGACGGCGTCCGGCTGGAGTCGACCCGTGTCCCGGCCGAGCAGCTCACCGAGGCCCTGGAGACGCTGGACCCGAAGGTGCGGGCCGCGCTGGAGGAGTCCATCCGCCGGGCCCGGGCCGTGCACGCGGACCAGCGTCGCACCGGGCACACCACCCAGGTGGTGCCGGGCGGCACGGTCACCCAGCGCTGGGTGCCGGTCGAGCGGGTCGGCCTGTACGTGCCGGGCGGGCTGGCGGTCTACCCGTCCTCCGTGGTGATGAACGTGGTGCCGGCCCAGGAGGCGGGCGTCCAGGGCATCGCGGTCACCTCCCCGCCGCAGAAGGAGTTCGGGGGGCGCGTCCACCCGACCATCCTGGCGGCCTGCGCGCTGCTCGGCGTCGACGAGGTCTACTCGGTCGGCGGCGCCCAGGCGGTGGCGATGTTCGCCCTGGGCACCGAGGAGTGCGCCCCGGTCACCATGGTCACCGGCCCCGGCAACATCTACGTGGCCGCCGCCAAGCGGCTGTTCGCCGGCCGGATCGGCATCGACTCCGAGGCCGGCCCGACCGAGATCGCCGTCCTCGCCGACGACAGCGCGCTGCCCAGCGACGTGGCCGCCGACCTGATCAGCCAGGCCGAGCACGGCCCGACCTCCGGCTCGGTGCTGGTCACCGACTCCCCGGCGCTGGCCGACGCGGTCGAGGCCGAGCTCGCCGTGCAGGTGGCGAAGACCAAGCACAGCGAGCGGGTCGCCGAGGCGCTCGGCGGCCGCCAGTCCGGCATCATCCTGGTCGACGACCTGACCCAGGGCCTCGCCGTGGTCAACGCCTACGCGGCCGAGCACCTGGAGATCCAGACCCGCGACCCGCACGCGGTCGCGGCCAAGGTGGTCAACGCCGGCGCGATCTTCATCGGCCGCTGGACCCCGGTCTCGCTGGGCGACTACGCGGCCGGCTCCAACCACGTGCTGCCGACCGGCGGCTGCGCCTGCCACTCCTCCGGGCTGTCGGTGCAGACCTTCCTGCGCGGCGTCCAGGTCGTCGAGTACGACCGGGACGCGCTGGCGGACGTCGCCGCGCACGTGGTCAACCTGGCCAACGCCGAGGACCTGCCCGGTCACGGTGACGCCGTCAAGGCTCGGTTCGATTGGACGGTTCCCGGCTCGTGACCGCTATTGACGACCTCCCGATCCGGGACGAGCTGCGCGGCCAGTCCCCGTACGGCGCACCGCAGTTGGACGTACCCGTCCAGCTGAACACCAACGAGAACCCGTACCAGCTTCCCGAGGAGCTGGTGGCCCGGATCGCCGAGCGGGTCGCCGAGGCCGCCCGCAACCTCAACCGCTACCCCGACCGGGACGCGGTCGAGCTGCGCGAGGGCCTGGCCGCGTACCTGACCCGCACCACCGGCCACCCGGTCGCGCGCGAGCAGGTCTGGGCCGCCAACGGCTCCAACGAGGTGCTCCAGCAGCTGCTGCAGACCTTCGGCGGCCCCGGCCGCAGCGCGCTGGGCTTCGAGCCCTCGTACTCGATGCACGCGCTGATCTCCCGGGGCACCGGCACCGCCTGGATCTCCGGCCCGCGCAACGACGACTTCACCATCGACGTGGACGCCGCGCTCGCCGCGATCGCGGAGCACCGGCCGAACGTGGTGTTCATCTGCTCGCCGAACAACCCGACCGGGACGGCGGTGTCGGCCGACACCGTGCTGCGGCTCTACGAGGCCGCGCAGGCCGCCCGGCCCAGCCTGGTCGTGGTGGACGAGGCGTACGTCGAGTTCTCGCACCGCGCCTCGCTGCTGCCGCTGATCGAGGGCCGCCCCAACCTGGTGGTCAGCCGCACCATGTCCAAGGCCTTCGGCGCCGCCGGCCTGCGCCTGGGCTACCTGGCCGCCGACCGGGCGGTGGTCGACGCCGTCCAGCTGGTGCGCCTGCCGTACCACCTGTCGGCCGTCACCCAGGCCACCGCGCTGGCCTGCCTGGAGCACACCGACACCCTGCTCGGGTACGTCGGGCGACTCAAGGAGGAGCGCGACCGGCTGGTCGACGCGCTGCGGGCGATGGGCCTGGAGGTGACCGACTCGGACGCCAACTTCGTCCAGTTCGGCCGCTTCGCCGACACCCACGCCGTCTGGCAGGCCATCCTCGACCAGGGTGTCCTGGTCCGTGACAACGGCGTCCCCGGGTGGCTGCGCGTCACCGCCGGCACGCCCGCCGAGAACGACGCCTTCCTGGACGCCGTCCGCAGAGTGATCAAGGAGCTGTAACCCTTCATGTCCCGCATCGGACGCGTCGAGCGCACCACCAAGGAGACCTCCGTCCTGGTCGAGATAGACCTCGACGGCACCGGCAAGACCGACATCTCGACGGGCGTCGGGTTCTACGACCACATGCTCGACCAGCTCGGCCGGCACGGTCTGTTCGACCTCACCGTCAAGACCGACGGCGACCTGCACATCGACACCCACCACACCATCGAGGACACCGCCCTCGCGCTCGGCGCCGCCTTCAAGCAGGCGCTCGGCGACAAGGTCGGCATCTACCGCTTCGGCAACTGCACGGTGCCGCTGGACGAGTCCCTCGCCCAGGTCACCGTGGACCTCTCCGGCCGGCCCTACCTGGTGCACACCGAGCCCGAGGGCATGGCGCCGATGATCGGCAGCTACGACACCACGATGACCCGGCACATCCTGGAGTCGTTCGTCGCCCAGGCCCAGATCGCGCTGCACGTGCACGTCCCGTACGGGCGCAACGCGCACCACATCGTGGAGTGCCAGTTCAAGGCGCTGGCCCGGGCGCTGCGCTACGCCGCCGAGCGGGACTCGCGCGCGGCCGGAATCCTCCCGTCGACCAAGGGTGCGCTGTGAACAAGACCGCGACGATCCTCCTGTTCGTCGGCCTCTTCCTGGCGGGCGGAGTGATCTCCTTCTGGAAGCAGAAGCTGCCGAAGGGCGTCATCCTGGTGCTGGCCTTCGGCTCCGTGATGTGCCTGGCCTCCGGCCTCATGCGCCTGTAGACCCGCCGCCCGCCGCCGAGAGACTGGACACCTGAACACATGGGCAAGAACGTCGTCGTCCTCGACTACGGCTCCGGCAACCTGCGCTCCGCGCAGCGCGCCCTGGAGCGGACCGGGGCGAACGTCACGGTCAGCTCCGACTACGACACCGCGATGGCCGCGGACGGCCTGCTCGTCCCCGGCGTGGGCGCCTTCGAGGCCTGCATGCGCGGGCTGAAGTCGGTCCGCGGGGACTGGATCATCGACCGCCGGCTCGCCGGGGGCCGCCCGGTCATGGGCATCTGCGTCGGCATGCAGATCCTCTTCGAGAAGGGCGTCGAGCACGGCGTGGAGACGGCCGGCTGCGACGAGTGGCCGGGCACCGTCGAGCCGCTGGACGCCCCGGTCGTCCCGCACATGGGCTGGAACACCGTGGACGTGCCCGAGGGCAGCCGGATGTTCGCCGGCCTGGACCCGGAGACCCGCTTCTACTTCGTGCACTCCTACGGGGTGCGGCACTGGGATCTGGAGACCCACAGCGCGCGGATCAACCCGCCGCTGGTCACCTGGGCCACGCACGGCCGGCCCTTCGTCGCCGCGGTCGAGAACGGCCCGCTGTGGGCCACCCAGTTCCACCCCGAGAAGTCCGGCGACGCCGGCGCCGCCCTGCTGACCAACTGGGTCAACACCCTCTGACGAGCTGAAAGTTGTCACTGATGAGCCGCCTCGAACTGCTTCCCGCCGTCGACGTCCGGGACGGCCAGGCCGTCCGCCTGGTCAAGGGCGCCTCCGGCACCGAGACCTCCTTCGGTGAGCCGCTGGCCGCCGCGCTCGCCTGGCAGAACGCCGGCGCCGAATGGCTCCACCTGGTCGACCTGGATGCCGCCTTCGGCACCGGCTCCAACTACGAGCTGCTGCGCGAGGTCACCGGCCAGCTGGACATCAAGGTCGAGCTGTCCGGCGGCATCCGCGACGACGAGTCGCTCGCCCGCGCCCTCGCCACCGGCTGCACCCGGGTCAACCTCGGCACCGCCGCCCTGGAGGCCCCCGAGTGGGTCGCCAAGGCCATCGCCGAGCACGGCGACAAGATCGCCGTCGGCCTCGACGTGGTCGGCACCACCCTGCGCGGCCGCGGCTGGACCCGCGACGGCGGCCAGCTCTTCGACGTGCTGGAGCGGCTCAACCAGGAGGGCTGCGCCCGCTACGTCGTCACCGACGTCAACCGCGACGGCACCCTGACCGGCCCCAACCTGCAGCTGCTGCGCGACGTCTGCGCCGCCACCGACCGCCCGGTGGTCGCCTCCGGCGGCGTCTCCTCGCTGGACGACCTGCGCGCCATCGCCACGCTCGTCGGCGAGGGTGTCGAGGGCGCCATCGTGGGCAAGGCACTCTACGAGCAGAAGTTCACCCTCGAAGAGGCCCTGGAGGCGGTTTCAGGATGACGGATGGTCGGATCGTACGCGGTCAGGTCGTGCGCGGCCGGGTCGGTGGCTTCTCCCCCTGGGAGGAGGAGTTCGGCTACTCCCGGGCGGTCGCCGCGGGTGACCACGTGCACGTGGCCGGCTCCACCGCCTGGGTGGACGGCCGGATCGAGCACGAGGGCGACCCGTACCGGCAGACCCTCGCCGCGTTCGGCGTCGGGCTCTCGGCCCTGGCCGCGTACGGTCTGACCGTGGACGACGTGGTCCGCACCCGGATGTACATCACCCACGTCCGCGACGCCGAGGAAGTGGGCCGCGCCCACCGCGAACTCTTCGACGCCGCACGCCCGGTGGCCACCATGGTGGTGGTCGAGGGGCTGATCGACTCCCGGATGCTGGTCGAGGTCGAGATCGACGCGTACCGTGCCGGGCTGGCAAAGACCCTGGAAGGCAAACAGCCGTGACCCTCGCCGTACGAGTCATCCCCTGCCTGGACGTGGACGCGGGGCGGGTGGTCAAGGGCGTCAACTTCCAGAACCTGCGCGACGCCGGCGACCCGGTCGAGATGGCCAAGCTCTACGACGCCGAAGGCGCCGACGAGCTGACCTTCCTCGACATCACCGCCTCCTCCGGCGACCGGGAGACCACCTACGACGTGGTCCGCCGCACCGCCGAGCAGGTGTTCATCCCGCTCACCGTCGGCGGCGGCATCCGCGCCGTCGAGGACGTCGACAAGCTGCTGCGGGCCGGCGCCGACAAGGTCGGCGTCAACACCGCGGCCATCGCCCGGCCGGAGCTCGTCCGCGAGATCGCCCAGCGGTTCGGGCGGCAGGTGCTGGTGCTCTCGGTGGACGCCCGGCGCTGCCCCGAGGGGACGGAGACCGCTTCGGGCTACGAGGTCACCACCCACGGCGGGCGCCAGGGCACCGGCCTGGACGTCGTCGAATGGGCGGGCCGCGCCGCCGAGTTGGGGGCGGGCGAGATCCTGCTCAACTCCATGGACGCGGACGGCACCAAGGACGGCTACGACCTGGAGATGATCCGGGCGGTGCGCAAGGCCGTCTCGGTGCCGGTCATCGCCTCGGGCGGGGCCGGCAAGCTCGCCGACTTCGCGCCGGCCGTGGAGGCGGGCGCGGACGCGGTGCTGGCGGCCAGCGTGTTCCACTTCGGGGACCTGCGGATCGGCGAGGTCAAGAACGCGCTGCGGGAGGCCGGGCACCCGGTCCGGTGATGCTTCGAACGGTGCTTGTTCGTGTCCGCGAACACGAACAAGCACCGTGTTCCGGTGTCCTCAGGACTCGCGCGGCTCGCCCTTGATCAGAGCGAACAGGGCGCCGTTCAGGTCCGCCAGCCAGGCGATCCGGCCGACGTTGTCCACGTCCGCGGCCGGCATCAGCACCGAGCCGCCGGCCGCCGTGGCCTTGGCGATCAGCGCGTCCACGTCGTTGGCGGCGAAGTACGGCGTCCAGGCGGAGGGCTGGGCCGCGTCCATCGTCGGGGCGATGCCGCCGAAGCCGGTCTGTCGCTGGTCGCCCTCGGCGGTGGAGATCACCCGGTAGCTCATGCCCGGGGACGGCTCGAAGTTCTCGACCCGCCAACCGAACAGGGACTCGTAGAAGTCGTAGCCGCCGTCCTGGTCCTTGGTGTGCAGCTCGGACCAGCACAGCGTGTTGTCCTCGGAGACGGCGTCCAGGCCCCGGGTGTCGCCGGCCTGCCAGACCGCGAACTCGGCGCCCTGCGGGTCGGTGAGGGCGGCGAACCGGCCCTCCTGCATGACGTCCGTCGGCGGGACCCGGACCGTGGCGCCGGCCTGCTCGGCGGCCTTGACGGTCGCGTCCAGGTCCGGGGTGAGGAAGTACGTGGTCCAGGCGGACCGCGCGCCCTGGTCCAGCTTGCCGAGGGCCCCGACCGTCCTACCGTCCAGCTGCAGGAATCCGTAGCCGCCGGCCTCGGGGACCTCCTGGAAGGTCCAACCGAAGACCTTGCGGTAGAACTCGGCGGTGGCCGGGATGTCCGGGCAGCCCAGGTCGATCCAACAGGGCGAGCCGGTGGGGAAGTCGGTGGTGAGCATGACGTGGTGCCCCTTCGACGGAGAGTGACCGAGGCGGTTCCGTCGGGCGCGCACACGCCCCTGCCCGGCCACCTGCGAGTCTGCACCCGGGGACCGACATCCGCAGCGTGGGCACGCGGTGACCCGTGGATCGGGCGTGTCGGCGCCGGCGCGGGCCGGCGACTCGAACGGATTTTCTTGATTGCCGCCGCTGCCCTGCGCTCCGTATCCTGCTGGGCAACGTGTTGACGGAGACGAGTAGCCAGGGATCACGCGAGCAGAGAGAGCCGCCGGAAGCTGGGAAGGCGGTCTCGCGCCCCGAGGCGAAGACCCTCCTGAGCGCGGGGAGGAACGACGCCGCCCGGTGGTCCAATGCCCCGCCGGCCGGCCCCCGTCACCAGGCCCGAATGAGGCCGCCACCGCGTGGCGGCGAAAGTGCGGTGGTACCGCGAGTTGCCCTTCTCGCCCGCACTCCCAAGGGATCATGACGACGTCCTTCGGAGGACCGCGATGATCCACACCCGCGTACGTGTTTCCGACCTGCGAGAACACGTCGGCCGTACCGTTTCCGTCTGCGGATGGGTGAACACCCTCCGCCTGCAGCGCGCGATGCAGTTCGTCATCGTGCGGGACGACACCGGCATGGTGCAGGTGACCCACAAGCGTGACGACGGGCCACTGGAGGCCCGGCTCGAAGCCCTCACACCCGAGTCCGCCGTGAGGATCACCGGCCGCGTCGTCGACGCGGCCCAGGTCAAGCTCGGCGGTCTGGAGATCGTCCCCGAGGCGGTCGAGGTCCTGAACCCGGCCGCCACGCCCCTGCCGATCGACGACCGCACAGGCCCGGAGCAGCGGCTGGACTGGCGCTTCCTGGACGTGCGCCGCCGTCCCGCCACCCGGCTGCTGTTCGCGGTGCAGACCACCCTCGAACAGGGCATGCGGGAATACGCCTACGCGCAGGGGGCCACCGAGATGCACACCCCCAAGCTCATGGGCACCGCCTCGGAGTCCGGCGCGGAGGTCTTCGAGCTCGGCTACTTCGGCCGCAGCGCCTACCTGGCGCAGTCGCCGCAGTTCTTCAAGCAGATGGCGATCGCGGCCGGCGTCGACAAGGTCTTCGAGATCGGGCCGGTCTTCCGCGCCGAACCGTCGTTCACCTCCCGGCACGCCACCGAGTTCACCGGCGTCGACGTGGAGCTGGCCTGGATCGACGGGGTCGAGGACGTGATGGCGTTCGAGGAGCGGATGCTCGCCCACGCGATCGCCAAGGTCGCCGACACGCACGGCGAGGCGATCGCCGAGCACTTCGGCGTCGAGGTCACCGTGCCCACGACGCCCTTTCCCCGCATCACCATGGCCGAGGCGCAGGAGATCCTGCGCAAGGGCGGCTGGGACCCGGCAGGGGTCAAGGAAGACCTGGACCCGGAGGGTGAGCGGGGCATCTCGGCCCACATCAAGGAGGCCACCGGGCACGAGTTCGTGATCGTCACGCACTACCCGGTCGGCATCCGGCCCTTCTACCACATGCGGCCTGCCGATGACTCGAGTGTGACCTTGAGCTTCGACCTGCTGTGGAAGGGCCTGGAGGTCACCACCGGCGCGCAGCGCGAGCACCGGTACGACGTGCTGCTCGAGCAGGCCGCCGAGAAGGGCATGAGCACGGAGCCGATGCAGGACTACCTCAACGCGTTCCGGTACGGGTGCCCGCCGCACGGGGGCCTCGGCATGGGCCTCGGCCGGGTGCTGATGACCATGCTCGGCCTGCCGTCGATCCGCGAGGCGACCTTCCTGTTCCGTGGGCCGAACCGGCTCACTCCGTAACCCGGTTGAGGCCGCGTCCCACGGCACGGGCCGGAACCTCGTGTCGTGGGACGCCCTCTTCGGAGCTATTTCGGCGGCAGCGGCAGGACGTGGCGGAGGGCCTCGACGGCGTCCGGGGCGCCGTCCACGTCCAGGACGGTGCGGGCGCCGCGGCCGTAGGTGAAGAGGACGAGTTCGCCGGGGTCGCCGGTGAGGTGGACGGTCGGGGCGCCGGCGGGGCCGACGGTGAGGGACCGGCCGTCGGGGCGGCTGAGGGTGAGGCGGACGGGGGAGCGGCGGCCGGCCTCGAGGCGGGCGATCAGGGGGAGGCGGCGCCAGAGGGCTTCGGCGCGGCCGGGCGGGACGGGCTGGGCGGTCCAGTCGTCGCCGGCCCGGGCGACGTCCTCGGCGTGGACGAAGTACTCGATGGTGTTGGCCGCTTCGTCGGCGCCGGGCAGGGCGAAGAGGGAGAACAGCGGCGGCCCGGCGCGGAAGAGTCGGACCAGTTCCTCGTACGGCCGCTCGGCGTAGCCGTCCTGCACCCGCTGGGTCCAGCCGGCCAGGGCGCCGACCCGGATGCCGGCCGCGGCGTCGGCGCGGCGCTCCCGGATGACCAGGTGGGCGGCGAGGTCCCGGGTGGTCCATCCGGCACAGAGGGTGGGGGCGTCCGGCCCGGCGGCGGTGAGGAGTTGGGCGAGGCGGTGACGTTCGGCGAGGGCGTGGTTCGACATGGTGTCAGCCTAGGGGTGGAGCTGTCCGGTCAGCTTGGGGCCGCCCTGCTTGTTGCTGGCGGTCAGGGTGCAGGTGTAATCCCGCCAGCCCTGCTGGTAGTTGGCCATGGCCGGACCGAACTGCCGCGGGTAGTAGGTCTTTCCGTCGCTCTGCCGGGCCTTGGCGGCGGTCTCGGCGTCCTTGCAGCCGTCCCGCATGGCGAGGGCGATCGGGATCTCGCCGGTCAGCCCGTCGGCCAGTTTGAGGTTGGCGATGACCTCGCCGTCGTGCTCGCCGGTGCAGGGCCGTTGTTCGGCCTTGGTGATCACCGGGCTCAGCTGGGGGTGGTCGAAGCAGGTGCCCACCGGGAAGAAGGCGTACGGCGGTTGCGGCCTGGTGGGGGTGGGCGTCGGGGTGGGGGTCGGTGTCGGAGTCGGCGTCGGGGTCGCCGAGGGCGGGGGCGGGGGCGGCGCGGCGGCCGGCTTCTTGTCCTCCGGCCAGAGCAGCACGGTGGCCACCACCGCGAGCAGCACGGCCAGGACGGCGGCGACGGCGATCACCAGGCCCCGGGACGGACGGGAGGCGGCGGCTTCGGGCGGCTGCTGCTCGGAGGTCATGGCCACGAGGATGGCCCACCGGGGCCACGCCCGGCAGGCGGTTGGCGGAACTGACCCCGAACGGGCCGCCCCCGAACCGTTCGCCCCCCGGACGGGACGCCGGGGGCGCCGGACGGGCTGACACAATGGCCCCATGTCCACCACACCCGCCGCCCCCGGCACCACCGCCCTCGACCCCGCGATCGCCGCCCGCCTCAAGCGCACCGAGGACGGCCTGCTCCCGGCCATCGCGCAGCAGTACGACACCGGCGAGGTGCTGATGCTCGGCTGGATGGACGACGAGGCGCTGCACCGCACCCTCACCACCGGCCGCTGCACCTACTGGAGCCGCAGCCGCCGCGAGTACTGGGTCAAGGGCGACACCTCCGGCCACGCGCAGGCGGTCAAGTCGGTGGCGCTCGACTGCGACGGCGACACCCTGCTGGTGAAGGTCGACCAGACCGGCGCGGCCTGCCACACCGGCGACCGCACCTGCTTCGACGCCGACGTGCTCCCGCTCGCCTGACCCCCGCCCCCGTCCACAACTCCAGAAGGTGCCGCCCCGCATGGACCTCGAAGCCTTCCGCAAGCTCGCCGTCGACACCCGGGTGATCCCGGTCACCCGCAGGCTCCTCGCGGACGGCCTCACCCCGATCGGCCTCTACCGCAGCCTCGCCGAGGAGCGGCCCGGCACCTTCCTGCTGGAGTCCGCCGAGCAGGGCCGCAGCTGGTCGCGCTACTCCTTCGTCGGCGTGCGCAGCGCCGCCGCGCTGACGGTCGGCGAGGACGGCGACGCCCGCTGGCTCGGCACCCCGCCGGTCGGCATCCCGACCACCGGAGACCCGCTGCAGGTGCTGCGCGCCGCCCTGGAGGCGCTGCACACCCCGCGGCACGCCGACGACGGCCTGCCGCCGCTGACCGGCGGCCTGGTCGGCTACCTGGGCTACGACGTCGTCCGCCGGCTGGAGAAGCTGCCCGACCTCAACCCGGACGACCTCAAGCTGCCCGAGCTGACCATGCTGCTCGCCACCGACCTGGCGGTGCTCGACCACGCCGACGGCACGGTGCTGCTGATCGCCAACGCCGTCAACCACAACGACCTGGCCAGCGGTGTGGACGAGGCCTACGCGGACGCGGTGGCCCGGCTGGACGCGATGGAGGCCGACCTGCTCAAGCCGGTCGACCCGGGCCTGGCCACCTTCACCCCGGCCGGCCCCGGCGAGGTGCACTCGCCGTTCGGCGGGGCGCCGTACCGGGCCGCGGTGGAGGAGGTCAAGGAGCGGATCCGGGCCGGCGAGGCCTTCCAGGTCGTGCCCTCGCAGCGCTTCGAGGCGCCCTGCCCGGCCTCCGCGCTGGACGTCTACCGCGTCCTGCGCACCACCAACCCCAGCCCGTACATGTACCTGTTCCGCTTCCCCGGGCCGGACGGCGGCGCCGAGGGCGGCTTCGACGTGGTCGGCTCCAGCCCGGAGGCGCTGGTCAAGGTCACCGACGGCGAGGCGATGGTGCACCCGATCGCCGGCACCCGGCACCGCGGGGCCACCCCGCACGAGGACGCGGCGCTGGCCGCCGAGCTGCTCGCCGACCCCAAGGAGCGGGCCGAGCACCTGATGCTGGTCGACCTCGGCCGCAACGACCTCGGGCGGGTGTGCGAGCCGGGCAGCGTCGAGGTGGTCGACTTCATGCAGATCGAGCGCTACAGCCACGTGATGCACATCGTCTCCACCGTCACCGGCAAGGTCGCCCCCGGGCGGACCGCCTTCGACGTGCTGACCGCCTGCTTCCCGGCCGGCACCCTCTCCGGCGCGCCCAAGCCCCGGGCGATGCGGATCATCGAGGAGCTGGAGCCCACCCGGCGCGGCCTGTACGGCGGCTGCGTCGGCTACCTGGACTTCGCCGGGGACTCGGACACCGCGATCGCGATCCGCACCGCGGTGCTGCGCGAGGGCACCGCGTACGTGCAGGCGGGCGCGGGCGTGGTGGCCGACTCCGACCCGCACGGCGAGGACACCGAGTGCCGCAACAAGGCGGCCGCCGTGCTGCGGGCCGTCGCCACCGCCAATACGCTGCGGAGGCCGGAACTGTCCTGAGGAGTGAGGAGGCGGCCGGGATGCCCGAGGTGCCGTACGACGAGCTGCGCTGGGGGGTCGTGTTCGGGGCTGCCGTGCAGTTCGAGGAGCAGCAGGTCGGCCCCGGCCGGGTGCTCTCCGGCGTGGTGGTCGACTTCCCGGCCGCGTCCGGCCCGATCGCCCCGGACCTCGTGCTGCTCGACCCGGGGGCCGGCCGCGGCGCCCGGGGCCGGTACGGCGCCGCCGACGTGGCGGCGGTGCTGGAGGTCGCGCACCCCGGCCGGGACCACGCCTGGGCGCGGGCCTGCGCGCAGAGCGGTGTGCCGCTGTACGTGGTGGTCGACCCGGCCGCCGCCGACTGCACCGTGCACACCGCGCCGGATCCGGGCGGGGTGTACCGGGAGGCCGAACGGGTGCCGTTCGGCAACGACCTGTTCCTGCCGCTCGGCGGCCGGACGGTGGTGCTGCGGACGGACGAGTTCCCGACCCCGGGTACGGACCCGGGTGTCGGCCGGGGGATAGTGGACGGGTGACCGCTGCAGACCAGACCCCTGCCCCCGCTTCTCCCGCCACGTCCCCGGCCGGCCGCCGCACCCTCGGCGTGATGCTGCTGCTGACCGTGCTGGGCGCCGTGCTGGTGCTGACCGCGGCCGGGCGGGACTGGGCCGAGGGCCGGGCCGGCACCCTGGACGTGTCCGTCACCGGCGGCAAGATCTCCGAACTGCCCGGCGGGCTGGCCCTGGTGGGCCTGGCCGCGGCCGTCGCGGTGTTCGCGGTGCGCGGCGTCGGCCGGCTCGCGGTCGGCGCGCTGACCCTGCTGGCCGGGCTCGGCGCGGCCGCCGCCTCGGTGGCCGGGGCCTCGGACACCGCCGCGCTGGACTCCGCCGCCTCCGGCAAGCTGGCGCTGGCCGGCTCGACGGCCACCGAGGTCTCGCACAGCGCCTGGCCCTGGGTCGCCCTGGCCGGCGGGCTGCTGCTGGCCCTGGCCGGGCTGGTCACCCTGCGCTACGGCCGCGGCTGGCCGGCCATGGGCAGCCGCTACGAGGCGCCCACCCGCAAGGCCCCGGTGAAGGCCGATACGCCGGGTGACCTGTGGAAGGCCCTGGACCGCGGCGAGGACCCCACCGCCGTCTGAGCCCGAGCGGCACATGTGACGCGATAGACCCGCCACCCGCTTTGGGTCGCCCGCGTGTGGCCCGGCACAATGGAACCCGTCAACCCGCCGGCGGCCCCGCAGGCCCGGCTGGGCCCCGAGAGCCTAGGAGCACCATCGATGGCAGCAGCAGCACACGGCCACAACCCCGCCGCCTGGACCGGCGTCGTCATCTCCTTCGCCGGCTTCGGCATCGCGGGTGTCGCGATGATCCTGCCGTCGCCGCTGCTGGTCGTGGCCGGTCTGGCGGTCGTCCTGGTCGGCGGCATCATCGGCAAGGCCATGTCGATGGCCGGCATGGGCAAGCAGCCGAGCACCAACGTGTACAAGTCGGTCGAGGAGCAGACCGCGGCCCGCAAGGCGGCCCTCGAGGCCCGTGCCGTCGCCGCCTGACGACAGGTACTCCTTTCGCACAACCGAACGGCGGGCGCGCCACGCCCGCCGTTTCGTTCTGTCCGGGCCCGGCGCGGGCACAATCGGGGCGTGAACGCCGCCCCCACCGCCTCCGCCCCGCCGCCCGTACTGCGCCGGCTGGGCCCGCCGCTGGCCGCGTTGGCGGCGGTGGCCATTCCCGCCGGGTACGTCGCCGTGGTGGACCCGAACGCCCGCGGGCACTACCCCGACTGCCCCTTCCTGACCGCCACCGGCTGGTGGTGCCCCGGCTGCGGGGGCCTGCGCTGTGTCCACGCGCTGGCCCACGGGGACCTCACCGGCGCCCTGCACGACAACGCCGTGGCCGTGCTGCTGTTCGGCGTCCTGGCGGTGCTCTGGCTGCGCTGGGGCTGGGCCGCGCTGACCGGCGGGCCGTCGCCGAGGGTCTCGGTCGGGGCCCGGCGCTGGGCGCTGATCCTCCTGCTGGTGCTGGTGTTCACGGTGGTGCGCAACCTTCCGGTCGGGGCGGGGCTGGCACCGCAGTTGGTCTGAGCCGGTCCGCGCGGGGACGTCCGGCGCCGTGGCCGGTCTGAGCTGGGACGCAGGGCCGGTGGGGGAGGAAGCCGACGGCCGCCGAAGGGAGCGTCCCGTTCCGCGAGACGCGGTTCGGGCGGATGCGCGGCGGGCGAGTGGGTGCCGATACCATCGAAGAGCGGACGGGCCGCAGCCCGTCCGGCTCGGATGAGCGAACTGCAGAAACGATGGGGGCTCCTGAGTGAGTGTGCTCGACTCGATCATCGAAGGGGTCCGTGAGGACCTCGCCGAGCGGCAGGCCCGGGTCTCCCTGGACGAGGTGAAGGCGCTGGCGGCCAAGGCCCCGGAGGCCAAGGACGGCGTCGCCGCCCTGAAGGGCGACGGAGTCCGGGTGATCTGCGAGGTGAAGCGCTCCAGCCCGTCCAAGGGCGCGCTGGCGGCCATCGCCGATCCGGCCGCCCTGGCGCGCGACTACGCGGCCGGCGGTGCCGCCGCGATCAGCGTGCTGACCGAGCAGCGCCGCTTCGGCGGGTCGCTGGCCGACCTGGACGCCGTCCGCGCCGCGGTGGACACCCCGGTGCTGCGCAAGGACTTCATCGTCACCGCCTACCAGCTGTGGGAGGCCCGCGCGCACGGCGCCGACCTCGCCCTGCTGATCGTCGCCGCCCTCGACCAGCCGGCCCTGGTGTCGCTGATCGAGCGCGCCGAGTCGATCGGCCTCACGCCGCTGGTCGAGGTGCACGACGAGGAGGAGATCAAGCGGGCGGCGGACGCCGGGGCGCGGATCATCGGCGTCAACGCCCGCAACCTCAAGACCCTTGAGGTGGACCGCAACACCTTCGAGAACGTCTCGCACGCCATCCCGGCCGGCATCGTCCGGGTCGCCGAGTCCGGTGTGCGCGGCCCGCTCGACGTGATCAACTACGCCAACCTGGGCGCCGACGCCGTGCTGGTCGGCGAGTCCCTGGTGACCGGCAAGGACCCGCGTGCCGCGGTGGCCGACCTGGTCGCGGCCGGGACCCACCCCGCCGTCCGGCACAAGGACTGATACAGCCCGATGAAGATCGCCACCCGACTCGCCCCAGGTTGCCGCCCGCGCGGCTGCCGCGCGCCCGCACGCCGGGTGCTGGGGCGTCGGGTGCGGTACGTGATCGGTTGCGAGCCGGGGCAGGTGCCGGGGCGGCGATGGCGCGTGACGCTCGGCTGAAGCCAGCCGATCGGACGTCACAGTCATCCATATCTCCCCGAGGGAATCCACCATGTCCGAGAAGGACTACCTGCCCGGTGCCCAGGTGCCGGACGCCCGCGGCTACTTCGGCGCGTACGGCGGCCGCTTCATCCCCGAGGCGCTGGTCGCCGCGGTCGAGCAGGTCGCCGAGGAGTACGAGAAGGCCAAGGCCGACCCGGCCTTCGCCGCCGAACTCGACGCGCTGCTCAAGGACTACACCGGCCGCCCGAGCCCGCTGACCGACGTGCACCGCTTCTCCGCCGAGGCGGGCGGTGCGCGCATCCTGCTCAAGCGCGAGGACCTCAACCACACCGGCTCGCACAAGATCAACAACGTGCTGGGCCAGGCGCTGCTCACCCGGCGGATGGGCAAGACCCGGATCATCGCCGAGACCGGCGCCGGCCAGCACGGGGTGGCCACCGCCACCGCCTGCGCGCTGTTCGGCTTCGACTGCACCATCTACATGGGCGAGGTCGACACCCGGCGCCAGGCGCTCAACGTCGCCCGGATGCGGATGCTCGGCGCCGAGGTGGTGGCCGTCAAGTCCGGCAGCCGGACGCTGAAGGACGCCATCAACGAGGCCTTCCGGGACTGGGTCGCGAACGTCGACTCCACCCACTACCTGTTCGGGACCGTCGCCGGGCCGCACCCCTTCCCGATGATGGTCCGCGACTTCCACCGGGTCATCGGCGTGGAGGCGCGGCAGCAGGTCCTCGACCGCACCGGGCGGCTGCCCGACGCGGTGGTCGCCTGCGTCGGGGGCGGCTCCAACGCGATGGGGATCTTCCACGAGTTCATCCCGGACGCCGGCGTGCGGCTGATCGGCTGCGAGGCGGCCGGCGAGGGTGCCGACACCCCCAAGCACGCGGCCACCCTCACCAAGGGTGACCCGGGTGTGCTGCACGGCTCCCGTACGTACGTCCTGCAGGACGAGGACGGGCAGACCATCGAGTCGCACTCCATCTCGGCGGGCCTGGACTACCCGGGCGTCGGGCCGGAGCACGCCTGGCTGAAGGACACCGGGCGGGCCGAGTACCGGCCCGTGACGGATGACGCCGCGATGCAGGCGCTGCGGCTGCTGTCCCGTACCGAGGGCATCATCCCGGCCATCGAGAGCGCCCACGCGCTCGCCGGGGCCCTGGAGCTGGGCCGCGAGCTCGGACCGGAGGCCACCATCCTGGTCTCGCTCTCCGGGCGCGGCGACAAGGACATGCACACCGCGGCCCAGTACTTCGGGCTGTACGACGAGGCGGCCGGCGACGCGGCCGATGGGGGTAAGTGACCATGGCGAGCAAGCTCAGTGCCAGCAAGCTCAGTGGCCGTCTGGCGGCCGCCAGGGCCGAGGACCGCGCCGCGCTGATCGGCTACCTGCCGGCCGGCTTCCCGACCGTCGACGGCGGCATCCGGGCGGTCAACGCGCTGATCGAGGGCGGCTGCGACGTGGTCGAGGTCGGTCTGCCGCACTCGGACCCGGTCCTGGACGGCGCCGTGATCCAGACCGCGGACGACATCGCGCTGCGGGGTGGTGTGCGGATCAAGGACGTGCTGCGCACCGTCCAGGAGGTCGCCACCGCGCACCCCGAGGCGGCGGTGCTGGTGATGACGTACTGGAACCCGGTCGACCGCTACGGCGTGGCGCGCTTCGCCGCCGACCTGGCCGCGGCGGGCGGGGCGGGCTGCATCCTGCCGGACCTGCCGGTGGAGGAGTCCGAGGAGTGGCGCAAGGCGGCGGACGCGCACGGGCTGGACACCGTGTTCGTGGTCGCCCCCAGCAGCAAGGACGCCCGGCTGGCCGAGGTCACCGCGGCGGGCAGCGGCTTCGTGTACGCGGCCGCCGTGATGGGGGTGACCGGGACCCGGTCGGCGGTCGGTTCCCTGGCCGAGGACCTGGTCGCCCGCACCCGGGCCACGACGGACCTGCCGGTCTGTGTCGGGCTCGGGGTCTCCGACGCCGAGCAGGCGGCGGAGGTCGCCCGGTTCGCGGACGGGGTGATCGTCGGGTCGGCCTTCGTCAAGCGGATCCTGGAGGCGGGGGAGGACGAGGCGGCGGCGCTGGACGCGGTGCGGGGGCTCGCGGGCGAGCTGGCGGCGGGGGTTCGGCGGGGGCGCTGACGCGCGGTAGGAACGGTTGGCTGACGGCCTGCCACCCCTTCGGGGGGTGGCAGGCCGTTGGTGTTCGTGGGGGTGAGTGGGTGGGTGGGGGTGCGGGCGTCGGCGGTTCGGGGGAGGCGTCAGCGTGGCGGTGGCCCCGAACGGGTGAAGAGCGGAGGCGACACGCACCAGTGGGGGTTGACCGGCGTTGAGTGGAGGGACGAGTGCACGAACGAGGTGCGCGGGGGTTGCCGGGCGAGCGAAGGGGTGAGTCGGTGGCTGGTCTTCATCGGGCCGTGCTGCTGCGGGCGGCTGCCGCCGCGCTGGCTCTGGGTGCGGCCGTCGGGGCGCACACCGCGGTGGGGCACGCGCTGGCCAAGCGGGGCGCCGAGCGGGCGGAGCGGGAGGCGGTCGCCTGTGCGGAGGCGGCGCGCTGGGACGCGGCCGAGCGGGCGGCCCGGGTGCCGCGTGAGGGGCGGCTGGAACTGTTCGACCCGGGGCGGATGCCGGGCTGTCGCTGACGTACGGGCGTTCGCCGGATTCGGACAGAACGCCATGTTGTGTCACTCATACGGCGTAATTCGTGAAAACGGAGGAACCGCCCTTCATCCCTTACGGTTCATCAGGAAGTGAACGAGTTTCCCGAGAGGGGTTCCCTGATGGCCGGCCCGGCAGTACAGCCCGGTGACTCGGCGCCCGCGTCGGCGGCGTGGCGGGCGATGCCGGCCTGGAGCGAGTGGTCGGGCACCGCCGTGCGGCTCGGCCTGGCGGTGGTGTGGGGGTGGGCCGGGCTGGCGAAGATCGCCGATCCGGCGGAGGCGGCCCAGGCCGTCCGCGCGTACGAGATCCTGCCCGAGAGCCTGGTCAAGCCGATCGGCTACGGGCTGCCCTTCCTGGAGCTGGCGCTCGCGCTGCTGCTGGTGATCGGCCTCGGCGTCCGGCTGGTCGCCGGGGTCTCCGCGCTGCTGCTGCTCACCTTCATCGCCGGGATCGCCTCGGCCTGGGCGCGCGGCATCTCGATCGACTGCGGCTGCTTCGGCGGCGGCGGGCACGTCGACGCCTCGCAGACCGAGTACCTGCAGGAGATCCTGCGCGACACCGGCTTCCTGCTGCTGGCCGGATGGCTGTTGTGGCGGCCCCGTACCCGGCTCTCGGCCGACGGCTGGCTGGCCAGCTGACCCCCCGTCCCCCGCACCCGACGAAGGCCCCCAGACCGTGGATGTCAAGGCAATGAGCGAGAAGAACCGAGAAGGCAAGCGCACCGCCCGCGAGCGGATGCTGGCGCAGCGGGCGGCCGATCAGGCCTCCTCCAAGCGCAGGAAGAAGCTGATGGTGGGCGGGGCCGCGCTGGTGGTGATCGCCGCCGCCGTGATCACCGGCGTCGTGGTGCAGAACGAGCGCTCCAAGCCCGAGACCCCGACCGCCGCCCCGGCCGGCACCATCGGGGACAAGAACCTGGTCGTCCCGGTCGGTGCGAGCAACGCCCCGTCGGTCCTCACGGTGTACGAGGACCCGCGTTGCCCCGCGTGCGGCATCTTCGAGCGCGAGTTCTCCTCGACCATCGACCAGCTCGAGGACGCCGGGAAGATCTCCACCAACGTCCACGTCGTGTCGTTCATCGACCGGGCCATTCCGGGCAAGGGCTCCAAGAACGGCGCCAACGCGCTCGCCTGCGCCCAGGACGCCGGGCACTTCCGGGACCTCCACGACGTGATGTACCGCAACCAGCCGGACGAGACCAACGACGCCTTCGGCAACAAGGCCGTCCTGCTGAACCTGGCCAAGCAGGTCGACGGCCTGGACACGCCCGGGTTCCGGGCCTGCGTCAACGACAACAAGTTCGGCGGCTGGGTGTCCGCGGTGCAGCAGGACTTCGACAAGTCCAGCTACAAGTCGACGCCGACCGTGCTGCTCAACGGCCAGCCGATCTACCCGAAGAACGGCAACGAGGAGATCACCCCGGCCAACCTGATGAAATGGGTGGACGCCGCGAACCAGGGCAAGCAGCTCGGCACGGCGGGCTCGCACGGGCAGACCCCGGCGCCGACCAGCACTGCTTCGGAGGCCAACAACCCGTCGCCCACGGCCGGCTGAGCCGCCCCGGCCGCGCCGCCGCCCGTTCCCCGTCCGGAGGGGGCGGCGGCGCGTTGTTCGGTTTCTGTGACCCCGGGGGTGTCCGACCGGGGCGTCGGACCCTGTAGCGTCGGAACTGCCATGGATATCGCCTACATTCCCAGCCCGTCGCGGGGCGTCCTCTACCTCGGACCGATCCCGCTGCGCGCCTACGCCTTCTGCATCATCCTCGGTGTCGTCGCCGCCGTCTGGCTCGGCAGCAAGCGCTGGGTCGCCCGGGGCGGTGCCAAGCACACCGTCGGTGACATCGCCGTCTGGGCCGTGCCGTTCGGCCTGGTCGGCGGTCGGCTGTACCACGTGATCACCGACCACCAGCTGTACTTCGGCGAGGGGAAGAACCCCTGGAACGCCTTCAAGATCTGGGAGGGCGGCCTCGGGATCTGGGGCGCGGTCGCGCTGGGCGCGGTCGGTGCCTGGATCGGCTGCCGCCGCCGGGGCGTGCCGCTGCCCGCGTACGCCGACGCCATCGCGCCGGGCATCGCGCTCGCGCAGGCGCTGGGCCGCTGGGGCAACTACTTCAACCAGGAGCTGTACGGCCGGGAGACCACGCTGCCGTGGGGCCTGGAGATCCACAAGACGCTGCCCAACGGCGAGGTCGTGAGCGGTGTCTACCACCCGACCTTCCTGTACGAGTCGCTCTGGTGCGTGGGTGTGGCGCTGCTGGTGCTCTGGGTCGACCGGCGCTGGAAGCTGGGGCACGGCCGGGCCTTCGCGGTGTACGTGGCCGCGTACACGGTGGGCCGGTTCTGGATCGAGTACCTGCGGATCGACGAGGCGCACCACTACCTGGGCCTGCGGCTGAACGACTGGACGTCGATCGTGGTGTTCGTCGGCGCGGTGGCGTACTTCGTGATCGTCGGAAGGCTGCGACCCGGCCGCGAGGACCCGGCGAGCATCGACCCGGCGGCGCACGAGCCGGCGGACGGGGCCGAGGAGAAGGCGGAGAGCGGGAAGCCGGACGAGAAGGCGGAGAGCGAGAAGCCGAACGAGAAGGTGGACGGTGACAAGCCGTCCCGGTTCGTGGACGGGGAGGCGGACGCGCAGTCGGCTGCGAAGGTTGCCGAGAAGCCCGGCGAGGACGCCAAGAACCCGATCTGAACAGGCACTTCCCCTGACTGAGGCTGCCCTTCGCGAGGCTCGCGAAGGGCAGCCTCAGCATTGTTCGGGCAGCCTTATCTTGCTGGAAGTGCCCAGGTCACGCGGGCTACGGTCGAGGCGACGAACGAAGACGGAGGGGAAGAACCGTGAGCACGACCACCCTGGAAGCCGAACCCGCCCAGCACCCTCGGATACCCGCCGCGGACCACCACCGCGACGTCAACGGCGGCTGGCTGCGGCCCGCGGTGTTCGGGGCCGTGGACGGCCTGGTGTCCAACTTCGCGCTGATGACCGGTGTGGTCGGCGGGGCGGCGTCCAACGGCACGGTGATCCTGACCGGGCTGGCCGGCCTGGCGGCCGGCGCCTGCTCGATGGCGGCGGGGGAGTACACCTCGGTGGCCTCCCAGCGGGAGCTGGTGCAGGCCGAGATCGAGGCCGAGCGGCTGGAGCTGAGCCGCAACCCGCAGGGCGAGCTGGCCGAGCTGGCGCAGCTGTACGTCTCGCGCGGGGTGGACCCGGAGCTCGCCCACGAGGTGGCCCGGCAGCTGTCCCGCGACCCGGAGCTGACGCTGGAGATCCACGCCCGCGAGGAGCTGGGCATCGACCCCAACGACCTGCCCTCGCCGCTGGTCGCGGCGGGCTCGTCGTTCCTGTGCTTCGCGCTCGGCGCGCTGCTGCCGCTGTTGCCGTACCTGCTCGGGGCGACGTCGCTGCTGCCGGCGATGATCCTGGCGGCGCTGGGCCTGTTCGCCTGCGGTGCGGTGGTGGCCCGGGTGACGGCGCGCAGCTGGTGGTTCAGCGGACTGCGGCAGCTGGTGCTGGGCGGGGCCGCGGCCGGGGTGACGTATCTGCTGGGGTGGCTGATCGGCGGGCACGTGGGGTGATCCCCGCCCCCGGCCTGGAGGCCGGGAGCAGTGCATGACTATGCCGGGCACTGCGTGACGTTTCACACACGGACGTCTCGCAGTGCCCGGCATCGTCTCATCATCCGGGTCTCGGAGCCGCGGATTCGCATCCGTCGGCCGGGCTCTCGGGATGGATTCCCAGGCGCTCATGATCGGCTTGTGTGGCGATCGGATTTCGCCCCTGTTTCAGGCGGGGGATGGTTGGGCACAATCGTCGGGACGCGCGCTGTGGCACGTCCTCCCTCTCGCCCCCCTTGACCTGCGCATCCGTCCGCGATGTGGACGGGATATTCCGCTTCTCGGGATTCTGGGCATCATGTAACTTGCACGACCGCACCACCGCATCAGGGCCAACGTCGTCCCTACTTGCACCAACTTGCCGAAAGACGACGACGGGAGAGCCGATGCTGCCTGCATCCATGCACTCCGCCAACGAGCCTCAGGCCGGCGCCGCCCGCCAGCCCTACGCGCTCGTGCCGGATGCGCGACCTGCTGCTCAGGGCCTGTACGACCCGCGAAACGAGCACGACGCCTGCGGCGTCGGTTTCGTCGCCACGCTGACCGGCATCGCCGACCACACCATCGTCGAGCAGGCGCTGAACGTCCTGCGCAACCTGGAGCACCGCGGCGCCACCGGCGCCGAGCCGGACTCCGGTGACGGCGCGGGCATCCTGACCCAGATCCCGGACGCCTTCCTGCGCGCCAAGGTCTCCTTCGAGCTCCCGGCGGCCGGCTCCTACGCCGTCGGCATCGCCTTCCTGCCGGACGAGGATGCCGCCGACGCCGCCGCTGTCGCGCACATCGAGGCGATCGCGGCCGAGGAAGGCCTGACCGTCCTCGGCTGGCGCGACGTGCCGGTCACCCCGGACCTGCTCGGCGCCACCGCGCGCAGCGTGATGCCGCGCTTCCGGCAGGCCTTCCTGGGCAAGGACGGCCTGGCGGGGATCGAGCTGGACCGGATCGCCTTCGTGGTCCGCAAGCGCGCCGAGCGCGAGGCCGGGGTCTACTTCCCGTCGCTGTCCGCCCGCACCATCGTCTACAAGGGCATGCTGACCACCGGCCAGCTGGAGCCCTTCTTCCCCGACCTGTCGGACCGCACCTACGCGTCCGCCATCGGCCTGGTGCACTCGCGGTTCTCCACCAACACCTTCCCGAGCTGGCCGCTCGCCCACCCGTACCGCTTCGTCGCGCACAACGGCGAGATCAACACGGTCAAGGGCAACCGCAACTGGATGCGCGCCCGCGAGTCCCAGCTCGCGACCGACCTCATCCCGGCCAACAAGAACGGGCAGGGTCTGGAGCGGATCTTCCCGATCTGCACCCCGGACCACTCCGACTCGGCCTCCTTCGACGAGGTCCTGGAGCTGCTCCACCTCGGCGGCCGTTCGCTGCCGCACTCGGTGCTGATGATGATCCCGGAGGCGTGGGAGAACCACGCCACCATGGATCCGGCCCGCCGCGCGTTCTACCAGTACCACTCCAACCTGATGGAGCCCTGGGACGGCCCGGCCTGCGTCACCTTCACCGACGGCACCCGGATCGGCGCCGTGCTCGACCGCAACGGCCTGCGCCCGGCCCGCTACTGGGTCACCGAGGACGGCCTGGTCGTGCTCTCCTCCGAGGTCGGCGTCCTCGACATCGACCAGCAGAAGGTGGTCCAGAAGGGCCGTCTGCAGCCCGGCAAGATGTTCCTGGTCTGCCTCAACGAGAACCGGATCGTCCCGGACGAGGAGATCAAGGCCGGCCTGGCCGCCGAGCACCCCTACGAGGAGTGGGTCACCGGCGGGCAGATCCAGCTCGCCAAGCTCCCCGAGCGCGAGCACATCGCCCACACCCACGCCTCCGTCACCCGCCGCCAGCAGACCTTCGGCTACACCGAGGAGGAACTGCGCGTCATCCTCGCGCCGATGGCCAGGACCGGCGCCGAGGCGCTCGGCTCGATGGGCACCGACTCGCCGATCGCCGCGCTCAGCGAGAAGCCGCGCCTGCTGTTCGACTACTTCGTGCAGCTCTTCGCGCAGGTCACCAACCCGCCGCTGGACGCCATCCGCGAGGAGCTCGTCACCTCGCTGCTGTCCAACCTCGGCCCCGAGGGCAACCTGCTGACCGCCGAGGCCGCCTCCTGCCGCTCGGTCGGCATCACCTTCCCGGTGATCGACAACGACGAGCTGGCCAAGCTGGTCCACATCAACGCCGACGGCGACCAGCCCGGCCTCAAGGCCGTCACGCTGTCCGGCCTCTACAAGGTCGCCACCGGCGGCGCGGGCCTGGCCGCGCGCCTGGCCGAGATCGCCGCCGAGGCCGACGCCGCGATCGCCGACGGCGCCCGGATCATCGTGCTCTCCGACCGGCACTCCGACGCCGAGCACGCCCCGATCCCCTCGCTGCTGCTCACCTCGGCCATCCACCACCACCTGATCCGCACCAAGCAGCGCACCCAGGTGTCGCTGCTGGTCGAGGCCGGCGACGTCCGCGAGGTGCACCACGTCGCGCTGCTGATCGGCTACGGCGCCGGCGCGGTCAACCCGTACCTGGCCATGGAGTCGGTCGAGGACCTCGTCGCGCGGAACGCCCTGGACAGTCCGCACAGCATCCAGGGCGTCGAGGCCGAGAAGGCCATCAGGAACCTGATCAAGGCGCTCGGCAAGGGCGTGCTCAAGGTGATGTCCAAGATGGGCATCTCCACCGTCGCCTCCTACCGCGGCGCCCAGGTCTTCGAGGCCATCGGCCTCTCCCAGGAGCTGGTCGACGGCTACTTCGCCGGCACCACCACCAAGCTCGGCGGCATCGGCCTGGACGAGATCGCCAAGGAGACCGCCGCCCGGCACGCCAAGGCGTACCCGGCCTCCGGCATCCCGGCCGCGCACCGCGCGCTGGAGATCGGCGGCGAGTACCAGTGGCGCCGCGAGGGCGAGCCGCACCTGTTCGACCCGGACACCGTCTTCCGGCTGCAGCACTCCACCCGCAACCGCCGGTACGACATCTTCAAGCAGTACACGGACCGGGTGAACGAGCAGTCCGCCCGCCTGATGACGCTGCGCGGCCTGTTCCAGCTGGACGGCCTCGGCCGGGAGCCGATCCCGGTCGAGGAGGTCGAGCCGGTCTCCGAGATCGTCAAGCGCTTCTCCACCGGCGCCATGTCGTACGGCTCGATCTCCCGCGAGGCGCACGAGACCCTCGCCATCGCGATGAACCGCCTCGGCGGCAAGTCCAACACCGGTGAGGGCGGCGAGGACCCGGACCGCCTGTACGACCCCGAGCGCCGCTCGGCGATCAAGCAGGTCGCCTCCGGCCGGTTCGGCGTCACCTCCGAGTACCTGGTCAACGCGGACGACATCCAGATCAAGATGGCCCAGGGCGCCAAGCCCGGCGAGGGCGGCCAGCTGCCCGGCCACAAGGTCTACCCGTGGGTCGCCAAGACCCGGCACTCCACCCCCGGTGTCGGCCTGATCTCGCCGCCGCCGCACCACGACATCTACTCGATCGAGGACCTGGCGCAGCTCATCCACGACCTCAAGAACGCCAACCCGGCGGCCCGCATCCACGTGAAGCTGGTCTCCGAGGTCGGCGTCGGGACGGTCGCGGCGGGTGTGTCGAAGGCGCACGCCGACGTCGTCCTGGTGTCGGGGCACGACGGCGGCACGGGTGCTTCGCCGCTCACCTCGCTGAAGCACGCCGGCGGCCCCTGGGAGCTCGGCCTCGCCGAGACCCAGCAGACCCTGCTGCTGAACGGGCTGCGCGACCGCATCGTCGTCCAGACCGACGGCCAGCTGAAGACCGGCCGCGACGTCGTGATCGCCGCGCTGCTCGGCGCCGAGGAGTTCGGCTTCGCGACCGCCCCGCTGGTCGTCTCCGGTTGCATCATGATGCGCGTCTGCCACCTCGACACCTGCCCGGTCGGCGTCGCCACCCAGAACCCGGTGCTGCGCGAGCGCTTCTCCGGCAAGCCCGAATTCGTGGTCAACTTCTTCGAGTTCATCGCCGAGGAGGTCCGGGAGATCCTGGCCTCGCTGGGCTTCCGCTCGATCGAGGAGGCCGTCGGCCACGCCGAGCACATCAACGCCCAGGCCGCGATCGACCACTGGAAGGCCGCCGGGCTCGACCTGGCCCCGCTGTTCCACGTGCCGACGCTGCCCGAAGGCGCCGCCCGGCACCGCACGACCACCCAGGACCACGCGCTCGACAAGGCGCTGGACAACCAGCTGATCGAGCTCGCCGAGGACGCCCTGGAGCGCGGCGAGACCGTCCGCATCCAGCTGCCGATCCGCAACGTCAACCGCACCGTCGGCACCATGCTCGGCCACGAGGTGACCAAGCGGTACCGCGGCGAGGGCCTGCCGGAGGGGACCATCGACGTCACCTTCACCGGCTCCGCCGGGCAGTCCTTCGGCGCCTTCGTGCCGCGTGGCATCACCCTGCGACTGGAGGGCGACGCCAACGACTACGTCGGCAAGGGACTTTCGGGTGGCGTGGTCGTCGTGCGCCCGGCGCGCGAGGCCGCCGCCATCGGCAACGACGCCCAGAACCACGTGATCGCCGGCAACACCATCGGCTACGGCGCCACCTCGGGCCGGATCCACCTGCGCGGCAAGGCCGGCGAGCGCTTCGCCGTCCGCAACTCCGGTGCCACGCTGGTCGTCGAGGGCGTGGGCGACCACGGCCTGGAGTACATGACCGGCGGCCGGGTCGTCATCCTCGGCGAGACCGGACGCAACCTCGCGGCGGGCATGTCCGGCGGCATCGCGTACGTCCTCGACCTGCGCCCCGCCAACGTCAACGACGGCATGGTGGGCATCGAGGCCCCCACCGCCGCCGACCGCGAGTGGCTGCGCGCGACCGTGCAGCAGCACTACGAGGAGACCGGCTCCACCGTCGCCGCCGAACTCCTGGCCGACTGGGGCAGCGGGGTCTCCCGCTTCTCCAAGATCATGCCGACCGACTACAAGGCAGTGCTCGCCGCCAAGGACGCCGCTGAGCGCGATGGCCTCTCCGAGGCCGAGACCACTCGCAAGATGATGGAGGCGGCACATGGCTGACCCCAAGGGCTTCCTGACCACCGGCAAGCAGCTGGCCGAGCGCCGTCCCGTGGACGTCCGTCTGCGGGACTGGAACGAGGTCTACGTCGAGCGCAGCCTCCTGCCGATCATCACCAAGCAGGCCGGCCGCTGCATGGACTGCGGCATCCCGTTCTGCCACAACGGCTGCCCGCTCGGGAACCTCATCCCCGAGTGGAACGACCTGGCCTACCGGGACGACTGGACCGGCGCCATCGAGCGCCTGCACGCCACCAACAACTTCCCGGAGTTCACCGGGCGGCTGTGCCCGGCGCCCTGCGAGTCGGCCTGCGTGCTCGGCATCAACCAGGACGCGGTGACCATCAAGAACGTCGAGGTCACCATCATCGACAAGGCCTGGGACCGCGGCGGGGTCACCCCGCAGATCCCGGAGCGGCTCTCCGGCAAGACCGTCGCCGTCATCGGCTCCGGCCCGGCCGGCCTGGCCGCCGCCCAGCAGCTCACCCGGGCCGGCCACACCGTGGTGGTGTACGAGCGCGCCGACCGCATCGGCGGGCTGCTGCGCTACGGCATCCCCGAGTTCAAGATGGAGAAGCGCCACATCAACCGCCGCATCGAGCAGATGCGGGCGGAGGGCACCCGCTTCCGTACCGGCGTGCACGTCGGCGACGACATCACCGGCCAGCAGCTGCGCGAGCGCTTCGACGCCGTCGTGGTCGCCGCCGGTGCCACCACGGCGCGTGACCTGCCGGTGCCCGGACGCGAGCTCAAGGGCGTCCACCAGGCCATGGAGTACCTGCCGCTGGCCAACAAGGTGCAGGAGGGCGACCTCGTCGAGTCGCCGATCAGCGCCAAGGGCAAGCACGTGGTCGTGATCGGCGGCGGCGACACCGGCGCGGACTGCGTCGGCACCGCCCACCGGCAGGGCGCCCTCTCGGTGACCCAGCTGGAGATCATGCCGCGGCCCGGTGACGAGCGCCCCGGGCACCAGCCGTGGCCCACCATGCCGATGACCTACAAGGTCACCTCCGCGCACGAGGAGGGCGGCGAGCGGATCTACTCCGTGAACACCACCCACCTCACCGGCGACGAGCACGGCAACGTCCAGGAACTGCACCTGGTCGAGGTCGAGTTCAAGGACGGCCGGTTCGAGCCCGTCCCGGGCACCGAGCGGGTCATCCCCGCCCAGCTGGTCACCCTGGCCATGGGCTTCACCGGGACGGACGTGAAGAACGGCCTGGTCGAGCAGCTCGGCGTGGACCTCGACGCGCGCGGTAACATTGCCCGCGACGGCCGGTTCGCCACCAATGTCGATGGCGTGTACGTCTGCGGAGACGCCGGCCGAGGCCAGTCGCTGATCGTCTGGGCCATCGCGGAGGGCCGCTCGGCCGCTGCCGCGGTGGACAAGTACCTGGGCGGCAAGACCCCGCTTCCCGCCCCGATCCGACCCACGGACCGCCCCCTGGTGGTCTGACGGTCCGACCGGCCCCCTGAACCCCCGGCGCCGCATCGCCGGGAGCTCAACCCGCTGCCCCCGCCAGCGTCGCCGGGCCAACGCGGTCTCCTGGCGCCTGCCCTCTTCCCCGACCAGTTGGAGGGCGGGCGCCGTCGCGTTCCCCGGGCTCCCCCGGGCGACTTCTCACCCGGTTCTCACCCGGCTCTCACCTGCGCTTACCTCCGTGCACCGAGGGGCGGCTCACAGCTTTCTCCCAGCCTTCGCACAGCGGCCGGAATGCGTCCCGGCACGGGCTGTTGTTCGTCGGTGCCAGGTGGCAGACTGCCGCCGACGGCCGGGGGGCTGCGCGAGTGCGGAGGTTGACTTCGATGGGCACGACTCAGGCAGGCGGGGGCGCCACCGTACGGCGCATGCTGCTCGGCACCCAGCTGCGCAAGCTCCGCGAGTCCAGAGGCGTCAGCCGCGAGGAGGCCGGCTACTCGATCCGCGCCTCCGAGTCGAAGATCAGCCGGATGGAACTCGGCCGGGTCGGCTTCAAGGAACGCGACGTCGCCGACCTGCTCACCCTGTACGGCGTCGAGGCCGAACAGGAACGCGCCACCGTCCTCGGACTCGTCCGGGACGCCAACGCCAGCTCCTGGTGGCACGAGTACGGCGACGTGCTGCCCGCCTGGTTCCAGAACTACCTGGGACTGGAGGAGGCCGCCACCGAGATCCACAGCTACGAGGTCCAGTTCGTCCACGGGCTGCTCCAGACCGCCGACTACGCCCGCGCCGTGATCACCGCCGGCTGCCAGGGCCAGGGCGTCTCCGCCGAGGACATCGAACGCCGGGTCGAGGTCCGCCTCAAGCGCCAGGACCTGCTCACCGCCGAGCACCCGCCCCGGATGCTCGCCGTCCTGGACGAGGCCGCGCTGCGCCGCCCCTGGGGCGGCCCCGGGCTGATGCGGGGCCAGCTCGACCGGCTGCTCGAACTCGCCGAACTGCCCCACGTGCACCTGCAGGTGCTGGCGCTCGGCACCGCCGGGCTGGCCGCCGAGAGCGGTGCCTTCAGCGTGCTGGGCTTCGCCGAGGCCGAGCTCACCGACGTGGTCTACCTGGAGCAGTTCACCACCGCGCTCTACGTGGACAAGCCCGCCGAGGTCGCCTCGTACCGCCAGGCGATGGAGGGGCTCCAGGCCGAGAGCCTCAGCCCCGAACAGACCCGCGATCTTCTGCACTCCGTACGCCAAGAGCTGTGACACGTCAGTACGATGAGCTCCCATCAGGTCGGGCATGAGAGGGATCAGATGTCGTACTTCTCCGAGTTGGCGCTGCAGTACATCGACGGCGAATGGTGCAGCGGCAGTGGCTCCTGGGACATCGTCGACGTCGACCCCTACACCGGCGACAAGCTGGCCACCATCACCGTCGCCACCGTCGCCGAGGTCGACCGGGCCTACCGCGCCGCCGAGCGCGCCCAGCGCGCCTGGGCCGCCACCAGCCCGTACCAGCGCCGACTGGTCTTCGAGCGCGCGCTGCGGCTGTTCGAGGAGCGCGAGGGGCAGATCGTCCAGGCGATCATGGCCGAGCTCGGCGGTACCGCGCTGAAGGCGGGCTTCGAGCTGTCCCTCGTCAAGGACATGCTGCGCGAGTGCCTGCACCTGTCGGTGGCCTCGGAGGGCCGGCTGCTGCCCTCGCCGGCCCCCGGCAAGGAGAACCGGCTCTACCGGCTTCCGGTCGGCGTGGTCGGCGTGATCAGCCCGTTCAACTTCCCCCTGTTCCTGGCCCTCAAGGCCGTCGCCCCGGCGCTGGCACTCGGCAACGGCGTGGTGCTCAAGCCGCACCAGGAGACCCCGGTGGTCGGCGGCTCCCTGATCGCGAGGATCTTCGAGGACGCGGGCCTGCCGCCCGGCCTGCTGAACGTGGTGATCACCGACATCGCCGAGATCGGCGACAGCTTCATCGAGCACCCGGTGCCCAAGGTGATCTCCTTCACCGGCTCCGACCAGGTCGGCCGGCACGTCGCCACCGTGGCCGCCGCCCACTTCAAGCGGTCGGTGCTGGAACTCGGCGGCAACAGCGCGCTGATCGTGCTGGACGACGCCGACCTCGACTACGCCGTGGACGCGGCCGTGTTCAGCCGCTTCGTCCACCAGGGCCAGGTCTGCATGGCCGCCAACCGGGTGCTCGTCGACCGCGCCGTGCTGGCCGAGTTCACCGAGAAGTTCGTCGCCAAGATCGCCACGCTGACCGTCGGCGACCCCAGGGACCCGGCCACCCACATCGGCCCGCTGATCAACTCCGTCCAGGCCGACGCGATCACCAGCCAGGTCGACCAGGCCATCGCCGGCGGCGCCACCGCGCTGCTGCGCGGGGCCACGACCGGCAGCCTGATGGCGCCGACCGTGCTCACCGACCTGGCCGAGGACGCGCCCATCCTGCAGCGCGAACTCTTCGGCCCGGTCGTGCTGCTGGTGCCGTTCGACGGCGAGGACGAGGCCGTCCGGCTGGCCAACCACACGCCCTTCGGGCTCAGCGGCGCGGTGCACACCGCGGACCCCGAGCGCGGAGTGCGGGTCGCCCAGCGGATCGAGACCGGCATGATCCACGTCAACGGCGGGACCATCGCGGACGAGCCGGGAGTGCCCTTCGGCGGCGAGAAGAACTCCGGCGTCGGACGGCTCAACGGGGAGTCCACGGTGGACGCCTTCACCACGGTGAAGTGGATCTCGGTGCAGCACGGGCGGGCGCCGTTCCCGTTCTAGGCCGGGTCCGGTCCTGAGGCGGGTGCGCCACGCGGCGCGGGCCTCCCGGCGGTAGCCGCCGGGGGCCTGGCCGAACTCCCGCTTGAAGGCCTTCGCGAAGGCGTACTCCGAGCCGTACCCGGTCTGCGTCGCCACCGCCGTCAGCGGCGCCTCCGACTCGCGCAGCAGCCGGGCGGCGGTGGTCATCCGCCAGCGCGTCAGGTAGGCCATCGGCGGCTCGCCCACCATCGAGGTGAACCGGCGGGCGAAGGCGGCCCGGGACAGGCCCGCACGGTCCGCCAGGGACTCCACCGTCCACGGGGTCGCCGGGGCCTCGTGGATCGCCGTCAGGGCGGGCGCGACGGCGGCGTCCCGCAGCGCCGCCGCCCAGCCGGCGGCGGTCGTGGCGGGCTGGTCCTCGAACCAGGCCCGCAGGATGTACAGCAGCAGCGAGTCGACCAGCGCCGGGACGATTCCGGTCGAGCCGATCCGCGGATTCTCCAGCTCGGCGCCCAACAGCTGGACGGCAGCGGCCAGTTCGGGGTGGCGGCCGTGCCGGGTGGGCAGGTGGATCAGTTCCGGGAGCTGGCGGACCATCGGGTGCGGCCGGCCCTGGTCCAGGTGGTAGCTGCCGCACAGCAGGCTGGTGCGGGCGCCGTCGCCGCCGAGGGTGAGGGTGCCGATCGGCGGACCGTTCTCGACCCGGCAGGCCTCGGCGTCCACCGGCGGGGTGTCCGGGCGGTCGGCCAGGAGGTGGCCGCGGCCGTCCCGCAGGAACACCACGTCCCCGGGGCTGAGCGGGACGGGCGCGCCACCGGCGGCCGGCTCCGGGACCAGCCAGCAGGTGCCGTACAGCACCACGTGGAAGCTGGCCCCGGTCACCGGGCGCAGCCGCAGGGCCCAGGGCGCGAGGCCCTCGGTCCGGACGGACGAGGGGCGGGCGGTGCGCAGCGAGCCCAGTGCCTCGGTCAGGATGTCCATCGTCCGCCCCCCTGTGGTGGTCCGGTCATCCAATGGTCAGGACGACCTTGCCCTGGACCGTACCGGAGCCCACCAGTTCGTGTGCCCGGCCGGCCTCGGCGAGCGGGAAGGTCGCGGCGACGTACGGGCGGATCCGACCCTCGTCCACCAGGGCGGCGATCGCCTCCAGCGAGGCGTAGTCGGGCTCGACGGAGACGCCTGCGAAGCGCCGTCCGGCGGCCTCGACCGCGGCGGCGAGCTCCTGGTTCCCGTGCTCCATGATGGTGACGAGGGTCCCGCCCGGCTTGAGCACCTCCAGGGCACGGGTGCCCTCGGAGGAGGAGTCGAAGACGATGTCGACGTCCTCGACCGCCTCGGTGTAGTCGGTGGTCCGGTAGTCGATCACCTCGTCGGCGCCGAGCTCCCTGAGGAAGGCGTGCTTGGGCTCGCGCGCCAGCCCGATCACGTACGCGCCACGGGCCTTGGCGATCTGCACGGCGAGGTGGCCGACGCCGCCGGCCGCCCGGTGGACCAGCACCCGGTCGCCCTCGCCGATCTTCGCCAGGTCCACCAGGCCCTGCCAGGCGGTCAGCGCGGCCAGCGGCAGCGCGGCGGCCTGGGTGTGGTCCAGGGAGGCGGGCTTGCGGGCCAGTTGGCGGGAGGGCGCGGCCACGTACTCGGCGTACCCGCCGGCGGAGCGCGGGAAGAACGGCATCCCGTACACCTCCTCGCCGACCCGGTAGCGGGCGCCCGGCCCGGCCTCCTCGACCACCCCGGAGATGTCCCAGCCCACCGTGAACGGCGGCTCGCCCAGCAGCGGGAACGCCCCCGCCCGCACCGCCACGTCCACCGGGTTCACCCCGGCGGCCCGCACCCGCACCAGCACCTCGCCGCTCAACGGCTTGGGGCGCTCGACGTCGGTCAGTTGCAGCACCTCGGGACCGCCGAACTCCTTCTGCACGATCGCGCGCATCGAAACTCTCCCTCATCCGGTTCAACACAGGCCCCCCGTGGGGCCGTTCTCGATGTGTTCAACAGTAGGGAGGGCGGGCGAGCGGATGAATATCCTCAAGTCTTCGCCGGATGTCCGATCGTCTCGCGGGGCGAGTGGATCAGGCGGAGTAGCGGACGAGACGGTCGGTGACGAGCTCGAAGTCGAAGGGGGCCGGGATCGGCACGCGGTCGCCGAACTTGCCGTGCCACTGCTGGTGGTAGCCGCCGTCGGAGAGATCCGAGTAGAGGGTGATGTCGCCCTCGCGCGGGTCGATCAGGAGGTAGAGCGGGATGCCCATCAGTGGGTAGTCACGGACCTTGCTGACCAAGTCGTTCTCAGGATTCGACGGCGAGACGATCTCGACCGCGATGGGCGCTTCTTCGGCCGGGATCTGGTTACCGCTCGACTCCAGAGGGATGTAGGTGAGGTCGGGGTTGCGCAGCTTTCCCACGTTGGGGGAGGCGAGATCGGAGTTCTCGCTCGGCATCATGTCGGACGGGCGGTGTGCGTCGAACTGCTCCCGGATCTGTAGGAGGTTGCGCTGATGGATCGCGGACGGTCCGGCCATCATGATGATCTCGTCGCCGGAGATCTCGATCTTCCATCCGGCCGGGGGTGTCAGGCTCTGCGCGTACTCAAGCAGTCGGGCGTGGCGGTCGGGAATCTGGAACTCGCTCATGGCTCCATTCTTCCACCGAGAACGGCACGAAGGCCGTCTGCACGGGGGCAGACGGCCTTCGTGGAAAGGTGTGACTAGAACACCGGCTGGCCGGCGCGGACCAGGCGCCAGGAGTTGGTGAAGAAGTCGGCGGGGTCGATGACGCCCTTGGCCTTGACCCAGGCGATCATCGTGTTGCGGATCTCGTCGGAGTTCGCCCAGACCGCCTTGGCGTTGGCGACGTGCGGGAAGTTGCCGCCGCCGTTGGCGCGGTAGTTGTTGACGGCGAGCACGAACTGGGCGGCCGGGTCGATCGGCTTGCCCTGGTAGCTGAGGTTGACGATGCGCTGGCCCTTGGGCTGGGCGATGTCGATGTCGTAGCTCAGGCCGTAGATCGAGTCGTAGTTGTAGTCCGGGGTGTCCTCGGCGTTGGTCAGGGCGTCCTTGTCGACCGGGGCGCCCGCGGCGAGCTGGTGGAAGAACTTCGCCGAGAACTCCAGGTAGTCCTTGAGCTGGGCGCCCGTCAGGATGCGGGCCTCCAGGGTGTTCTCGTAGATGTACAGGCCGGCCGCGTCGCGCAGCTTGACCTGGCCGGACGGGATCAGCGCGGTGCGGTTGAACGGCGCGGCCTGGGCCAGGACCGGGAGGTTGGCGTACTGCCCGCCCGCCAGCGCGGCCTTGACGGCGTCCGCCTGGACCTTGCCGATCAGGTCGATGATCGGGGTGGCCTTGAACCGGGCGTCGGCGATCGACAGCTCGATCTTGCTGGTGCCGATGTTCTGGTTGACGTAGGCGACGACCTTCTTGTGCTGGCCGACGATGGCGTCGCTGATCTCCGGGTTCTCCGGCACGGTGTTGGAGTTCAGCACCCGGGCGGAGACCGAGGCGACCTTCCAGTGGCCGTCGACGAACTCGACCTCGAAGTCGAAGCAGCTCAGACGTTGGCCCCAGCACAGCGGCTCGGAGAGCACGACCGTCTTGCCGGTCTTCTTGTTGACGATGAGGCGCTGCGCGACCTCCTTGTGGGTGTGGCCCACCAGCACCGCGTCGATGTCCGCGACCGTCTCGGCCATCTCGCCGGAGGCGTCCTCGGGCCAGGGGAGCTGGTCGCCGTAGGTGGTGGCCTCGTCGATGCCGGAGTGGGCGGAGACGACGATGACGTCCGCGCCGGCCGCCTTCATCCGGGGCACGTACTTGGCGGCGGTCTCCACGATGCCCGGGAACACCATCTTGCCGCTGACGTTGGCCTTGTCCCAGATCGCGATGCCCGGGTTGGTCAGGCCGAGGATGCCGACCTTCAGCGGGGTGTCCTCGTCCAGCCACACCTCCTTGATCACGTACGGCTTGAAGGCCGGCTTCTCGTTCTTCGCGTGCAGCGCGTTGGCGCCCAGCAGCGGGAACTCCAGCTGGTCCTCGAAGGCCTTCACGGTCGGGATGCCGTAGTTGAACTCGTGGTTGCCGAGCGCCGCGGCGTCGTAGCCCATGAGGTTCATGGCGACGGCCATCGGGTGGTCCGGCACGTTGTCGCCGTCGGTGGCGATCGGCTCGATCCGGGCGTAGTAGTAGGTCAGCTGGGTGCCCTGGATGATGTCACCCGAGTCGATCAGCAGGCAGCGGTCCCAGCCCTTCTCCTCGCGGACCTGGTTGGCCAGGGTGGAGATCTTGGCGAGGCCGACCGCGTTGTGGGCCTTGTCGACGTACTCCGCGTCGGTGAAGTAGTCCCAGTTGAGCACCCGGCCGTGCAGGTCGGTGGTGCCCATCACGGTGAAGGCCTGGCGGCGGGGCTGGCGCTTGTCGCCCTTGGCGGCCGCCGTGCCCGGCTCGGCGGCCGCGGCGGCGGGGGCGGCGGCGACGACGGCTCCGCCGGCCAGGGCGGCGCCGGCGGCGGTGGCTGCGGACCGGGCGACGAAGTCACGGCGGTTCAGGGACATGGACGACTCTCCCGAGTGGGGACGACGGCGGATGGGCCGTCAACTTGTTGACGTAAGAGGTGCGTGGCGCGTGCGCGAACGCGATGACGCGCGTAGAAGGACGCGCGTAGAAGTGTGCCGTGCGGCCGGGCCGATGGGTAGCCCCTCGACCTTTCCAACAGGTGAGATCTTGGCGACTCGTTCGTGACCGTGGTGGGCGGAGAAGGGGGCGGTATGGGGTCGGGACGGCTGAAATCGGGCCACTCGGGGGCCGGTTCGCCGGGTCCCGGCCAACCGGACCCCGAGTCAGCCGAGGTCGGCGGAGAGCTGCTTCACCTCGCGGCCGAGCTCCGCCGCCGGGTCCGGCGCGTCCGGGCCCGCCCAGGGCAGCCAGGTCCGCGCCCGCAGGTAGCCGTCCACCGCGACCGGCAGGCGGTGCCGGACGATCCGGTCCGCCACCGGCCCGGGGCCCGCCTCGCGCAACGCCGCCAGCAGGGCGTCGACCCCGGCGGAGGTGGGCAGCGGGACCTTCCCCAGGTAGGCGGCCAGCGCCTCCAGCTCCGGATCGGGCTCCGGGGGCTCCGGGTCCGGTACGGGCGCGGGCACCCGCAGCTGCCCCGTCGGCTTCGGCGGCACCCGGGGCTTCGGCGGCACCCTGGAGGCCTCAGCCGGATCCGGTGGGCTCAGCGGGTCGGGCGGGTCGGGCGGGTCGGGCGGGTCGGGTGGATCCGGAGGCTCGGGCGGGGGCGGGCTCGGGGTCAGCAGCGCGCCGACCCCGTACAGCCCGGCCACCACCCCGGGCCACCAGGCCCCGCCCAGCCCGGCGAAGTGCAGCCCCAGGCCGACGGCGCCGCCCGCACAGCCGACCAGGTTCCGGGCCGACTCCAGGTACCGCAGGGCCTGCCGGCCGAACCCGTCACTGGTAGCCACGGATCTCCTCGAACACCCCGTCCAGCGAGCCGCCGCCGTCGAACAGCTTGCCGCCGCTGATGTCCGCGACCCCCTGCAGCTGACTGACCGCCGCCTCGCCGAACTTGATCGGGAACACCGGGATCGACTTCTCGGCGGCCGGCAGCCCGTCGTGGAAGCGCTTGAAGTCGCCGTCCGTGGCGCCCTCGTTGCTCTCCCCGTCCGTCATCAGCACGATCGAGGTGAACCGGTCGTCGTTCGCCGCCTGCTGCTGGCGCTCGATCACCCGGTACGCCTGCTCCAGCGAGTCGTACAGCGCGGTCCCGCCCGAGGCCGACAGCGACTGCACGTCCGCGTTGATCGAGGCCAGCTCGGCCTCCGGACCCGGCTGGCCGCCGGAGGCCGGGACGGCGTGCGTCTTCGTCCACTTCACCTGGGACGCGAAGGAGATCAGCGTCACCTCCTCGCGGTCCCGGAACCGGCGCACCCCGCGGGTGTCGTCCGTCCCGGTCAGCCGGCTCAGCGCCGCCTTCAGCGCGTTCAGCCGCGAGCCCTCCATCGAACCCGAGGTGTCCAGCACGTACACCGTCCGCGACGGGCGGCGCAGCTCGTTCTGGTACGAGGCCAGCAGGCCGTCCGCCACCGCCCGGGTGCCCGGGAACGGCAGCTCGCGGCGGCGGTCGGTCGGCAGTCCGGCGGCCGGGGCGGTGCCCGCCGTCACCGGGCGACGCAGCGTCAGCTCCGAGATGCGCTGCTGCACCTCCGGCTTCAACAGGTAGGAGGTCAGCTTCTGGAAGGACTCGCGCTCGCTCTGCGCGCTCGAGGACAGCAGCGACAGCGGGTAGTCCGCCGACACCACGCCGTCCTGCGGACGCACCACGGTCAGCCGCTGCTCGGGCGGCAGCGTCTTGTTCAGCGACAGCAGCACCGACTCGTAGTTCACGAGGGCGCCGACCTTGCCGGGCTCGGCCTTGGTGTACGCCTGCGCCAGCCAGCCGGAGGAGCCCGAGGTCAGCTTCTGGCCGGTGAAGAACTGCTTCAGCTGCGGGGTCGCCTTCTGCACGTCCGCCTCGGTGAGCGCCGCCCCCGCGCCGGAGAAGGCCGCCGCCACCGCGACCAGGGTGGAGAAGCCGGAGTTGGAGCGCGAGGGGTCGGACATCCCGTACGACAGCTTCCCGGCCGCGGCCGCGTCACCGATCTGCGCCCAGGTGACCTTCGAACCGTCACCCCAGCCCAGGTCGCCCAGCACCGAGGAGCGCACCCCGACGGCCACCGGGGAGACCATCACCGGGGTCTCCGACAGCACCTTGGACTTCCCGGTCGGATCCAGGCGCAGGTACTGGTTGGACGGGAACCAGACCGCGTCGTACTTGCCGTCGGCCCGGCCCGAGGAGACCGCGTCCGCGCCGTCCAGGGTGCCGGTCCAGGCGAACTGCACCGTCACCCCGGTGGCCTTCCCGGCCTCGTCCAGGACCGGCTGCAGGTCCTGCAGTTCACTGCCCGCCAGGATGCGCAGCACCCCGGGGCGGGCGGTCTCGGCGACCGTGGGACCGGGGCCGGGCTTGGGGCTGGAGGAGGTGCAGGCGGAGGCCGCCGCGAGCACGGCCGCCAGCGCGGCGGCGGCCCAACCACGGTGCTTCAACCGGACGTTCACTTCGGGCTCCCCTTGGCCGCGGCGGTCAGTTTGAGCAGGTTGTCCAGCGACGGCACGGTCGACTGCTTCACCTTCGCCGCCGCCAGATCCTGGGCGAAGGCCGGCTGCCGGGTGTTCTTCAACAGTTCGGTGAAGGCGCCCGGGCGGGACTGCGGGCGGAAGCCGAACCGGGCCTCCAGATTGCGCAGCGTCTCGTCGTCCTGGAGCAGGCCGGCCAGCTTCCGGCCGTTCTCGGTGCGGGCGATGATGGTGTGGTCGGAGTAGACCGTGGTGTCCGGGTACATCACCACCATGTCCCCGGTCGACTGGCCCTGCACCGCCATCGCGGCGACCTGGGACTCGTACCCGAAGATCAGCGGATTGCCGACGCCCGCGCCGAAGTCCCGGAACGGCTCGTCACTGCTGCTCTTCTGGCCGCCCTGCAAGGCCGTCGCCTGGTGCAGCACCGGCCGGGCGGCCTCGACCGCCGCGTCGTCGGACACCACCTGGTGGTTGTTCAGGATGTACGACAACAGCGCGATGTACAGGGCGCCCGAGGAGGAGCTCTCCGGATCGGTGGTGGTCACGAAGATCGGACCGGAGGTCTCGGAGTGGTCCTTCGGAAGCTTCAGGTCCTCCCACTTGCGGGTCGCCTTCAGGGCGGCCACGTAGTCGTCCATCCGGAACGTCCAGACCCCCGACGAACTGTCCTGGTCAGCCAGCTGGTTGTCCTTGAGGATCTGCGCCACCGACGCGTGCGCCACCACCACCAGCGGCGAGTAGAACGGCACCAGCGGGGAGTCCTGCTGCCCCCAGTTGCGCTGGATCTCGCGGGCCGGCGCGGTGCTCGCCGGGAACGCGAAGTCCAGCCCCGAGCTGCTCTTCGCCTGCTCGCTCATCGTCCACGAGCCGGTCGAGTCGGCGTGCACCTCCAGACCCTGCTTCGCCAACTCGGCCTTCACCTCCTGGCTTTCGAAGAAGGCCCGCTTCTCCGAACCGATCAGCCCGGTGACCGCGACCAGCTTCTTCGGATCCGGCTTGTCGTCCGGGACCAGCGCGTAGATCACCCCGCCCAGCAGCACTAAGGCCGCGAGCACCCCCAGAGCGCGTCTCATGCCGAGCGCCTCCCCCTCGTCCGCTCCGTCATCCGGGTGGTCACCCGGGGGTGACGAGCGTCCCGCCGGGCGGGGAGCACGGACGGACGGGACGGTGAACCGGAGGTGAACACCGCTTCACGGAATCGCATCGACGGAGGATCCGGAAGGAGCTCCGGGGGAGGCGCCCGTACGGCCGTCGCACACCGGTCCGAGGGCGTGTCAGATTGTTCAACTCGCCTTACGCCAAAGGTCATCCCGTAGTCCGGACCCGCGTCGCGGTTACGCGCCGGTAATGCCTACCCTCAGCTGTATGCGCCGAGCAAAAATCGTCTGCACCCTCGGGCCCGCCACCGACTCGTACGACCGGATCAAGTCCCTGGTCGACGCCGGGATGGACATCGCCCGATTCAACCTCAGCCACGGCTCCCACGCCGAGCACGAGGAACGCTACCGCCGCGTCCGCAAGGCCGCCGACGAGACCGGCCGGAGCGTCGGCGTCCTCGTCGACCTTCAAGGCCCGAAGATCCGGCTCGACACCTTCGCTCACGGACCGGTACTTCTCGAACGCGGCGACGAGTTCACCATCTCCACCGACAAGGGCGTCGTGGGGGACAAGGACATCTGCGGCACCACCTACGCCGGACTCGCCGGAGACGTCAGCCGCGGCGAACGCATCCTCGTCGACGACGGCCGCGTCACCCTCGAAGTCCTCGCCGTCGACGGACCGCAGGTGCGATGCCTCGTCATCGAAGGCGGACTCGTCTCCGACCACAAGGGCCTCAACCTCCCCGGCGTCGCCGTCTCCGTCCCCGCACTCAGCGACAAGGACGTCGCCGACCTGCGGTGGGGGCTGCGCACCGGAGCCGACCTGATCGCCCTCTCCTTCGTACGGAGCGGGCGCGACATCGAGGACGTGCACCGGGTGATGGCCGAGGAAGGGCGGTACGTCCCGGTCATCGCCAAGATCGAGAAGCCCCAGGCGGTCGAGAACCTGGACTCCATCGTGGACGCCTTCGACGGCATCATGGTGGCCCGCGGCGACCTGGGCGTGGAGATGCCCCTCGAACAGGTCCCGCTCGTCCAGAAGCGCGCCATCAAACTGGCCCGGCGCAACGCCAAGCCGGTCATCGTCGCGACCCAGATGCTCGACTCGATGATCAACGCCTCCCGGCCGACGCGTGCCGAGGCCTCCGACGTCGCCAACGCGGTGTTGGACGGGACGGACGCGGTGATGCTCTCCGGGGAGACCTCGGTCGGCAAGTACCCCGTCGACACGGTCAAGACCATGGGCCGCATCATCGAGGCCGCCGAGAACGACATCCTGGCGGCCGGCCTGCCCCCGCTGACCGCCGGCAGCAAGCCGCGGACCCAGGGCGGCGCCGTCGCCCGCGCGGCCGCCGAGATCGGCGACTTCCTGCACGCCAAGTACCTGATCGCCTTCACCCAGTCCGGCGACACCGCCCGCCGGCTGACCCGCTACCGTTCGCCGATCCCGGTGCTCGCCTTCACCTACGAACCGGCGGTGCGCAGCCAACTCGCCCTCACCTGGGGCGTCGAGACCTTCCTCGGCCCGTTCGCCCCGACGACGGACCAGATGGTCGAACAGGTCGACGCGGCGCTGCTGTCGCTCGGCCGCTGCCAGAAGGGCGACATCGTCGTCATCACGGCAGGTTCGCCGCCTGGCCTGGCCGGCTCCACCAACCTCGTCCGTGTCCACCACGTGGGGACCCTGGACGCCTGAGGGGCCTTCTTTCGGGCGGCATCCCTCGTCCGAGGGATGCCGCCCGCGTGCTTGCCTGGACGAGAATCAGTGAGATGAGCGACCACAAGCACACACTCTGGCGCGACCTCCGCGAAGAGAGCATGAACCGCCCCGGCGCCGGCGCGGCCTACGAGGCCGCCAAAGCCCGCTTCGAACGCGAGGAACAGCAGCGGCAGGACATGGACGAGCCCGAAGACACCTGAACCGCTGCGCCGCCGTCAGTACTTCGGGCCGATGTGGGCGTCCATGAGGGCGACGGAGTCCTTGCGGGCGACGGAGATGTTGACCTGGCCGGTGGGGCGAGGGATTGAGGCCTTCCACTGGACGCCAACGGCGTCGAGGGTATTGGTGAAGAGACGTGTGATGTCGGTGGACGTGTTGGTAAAGAAGTAACGCGGGTACTCATAGCGGCGGACAACGCCATCGACGGTCCTGGTGGCCCAGTTGGTGATGCGGCAGCCGTCGGAGTGGATGAGGCCACGTAGGAACTCCCACGGGTGCGCATCGACGATCTCCTGCTGCCAGGGTTCCAGGGCTATGGTGCGCTCGTGCTTCTTGCCGGGGCCGTGCTGGGGGAAGTGGCAGGTCAGATGGTTCGAATAGACCTTGACGTCATGGCATCCGGTGCGCCGTACCCGGCAGGGCTTGTTGTTGGGCAGGACCTGGCGCATGGCCTGTTCGACAGAGTCCATGATGCCCGGCCACTTGTCGTCGCAGGTGATCTGGAGACTCTGGGTCCTGCGGTACTCGTTGGGCAGCAGGATGTGACCGTCGCCGAGGTACAGGCCAAGTAGGTAGGCGTAGGCGGGGTGGTTCAGCTCGTCGCCGTAGCAGTGCATACACGCAGAGCGCTTGCGACCGGGGAGCTCGTTGCGTTTGGCGAGATCCTGGTGCTTCCACCAGGAGACCGTGCCCTGCGGGACGCGGAGGCGGCGGGCCACCTCGGCGTTGCTGATGCCTCGACGGAGGAGGTGGACAGCCTGTTCGTGCACAGAAAGAGTGGTCATGTGCGCAAGAGTGAGACGCGTCAAGTCGGATGGTGGACGCTTTGGGCGCGGTCCACTAGATGAGGTGAATTTCCCGCAGCCTGGGAATGTGAGGAAAATCCTGGTGCCGAGTGTGGGATTCGAACCCACACGCCCTTTCAGGCAATCGCTTTTGAGGCGATCGTGTCTGCCCTTCCACCAACTCGGCTCGTTCGCGCCCGTGAAGGATACCCTGTGAGCGCCGTCGGGCGCAGCTAGGTACCCTCGTGCATGCAGTACCCCGCCGGAACTAGGAGCCCCGTGAGCACCGCCGACGAGCAGGCACAGCCGCTTGAGACCGAATCGCCCCAGATCACCCGGATTGTGATCGCCGAGGACGAGGCGCTGATCCGCCTCGATCTGAAGGAGATGCTGGAGGAGGAGGGGTACACCGTCGTCGGCGAAGCCGGGGACGGGGAGACGGCGGTGCGGCTCGTGGAGGAGCTGAGGCCGGATCTGGCGATCTTCGATGTGAAGATGCCGGTCCTGGACGGGCTCTCCGCCGCCGAGCAGATCCACGAGAAGCACCTGGCGCCGGTGCTGATGCTGACCGCGTTCTCGCAGCGGGAGCTGGTGGACCGGGCGCGCGACGCCGGGGCGATGGCGTACATCGTGAAGCCGTTCTCCAAGTCGGACCTGGTGCCGGCGATCGAGATGGCGGTGTCGCGGTACACGGAGATGCGGGCGCTGGAGAAGGAGATCGGGGATCTCACCCAGCGGCTGGAGACCCGGAAGCTGGTGGACCGGGCGAAGGGTGTGCTGCAGACGAAGTTCGGGCTGAACGAGCCGGCCGCGTTCCGGTGGATCCAGAAGACCTCGATGGACCGGCGGATGACGATGGCGGCGGTGGCCGAGGCGGTCATCGAGGAGGGCGAGGCCCAGGACCGCAAGAAGGCGGAAGAGGGTAAGTCCGAGTAGGACGAGCAGGACATGTGGAAGGGGCCCGGCAGATCGGATCTGCCGGGCCCCTTCGCGTAAAGCGGCTCAGTCCTCGCCGAGGTAGGCCTTGCGGACGGACTCGTCGTGGAGGAGGTCGGCGCCCGTACCGGAGAGGACGATGCGGCCGGTCTCCATGACGTAGCCGCGGTCGGACAGCGACAGCGCCGCCTGGGCGTTCTGCTCGACGAGCAGGATGGTCGTACCGCTCGCCTTGAGCTCGACGATGGTGGACATGATCTTCTGCATCATCAGCGGGGAGAGTCCCATCGAGGGCTCGTCCAGCATCAGCAGCTTGGGCTGGCTCATCAGCGCCCGCCCCATGGCGAGCATCTGCTGCTCACCGCCCGACAGCGTGCCGGCCGCCTGCTTGCGGCGTTCGCCGAGGATGGGGAAGAGGCCGTAGGCGCGCTCGACGTCGGCGGCGATGCCGGGGGCGTCGGAGCGCAGGAAGGCGCCGAGGAGGAGGTTCTCCTCGATGGTCATCCGGGGGAAGATGTGCCGGCCCTCGGGGGAGTGGGCCAGGCCCAGGGCGACGATCTTGTGGGCGGGGACGGTCGAGAGGTCCTGGCCGTCGAAGGTGATCCGGCCGGCGGTGGGCTTGAGGAGGCCGGAGAGGGTGCGCAGGGTGGTGGTCTTGCCGGCGCCGTTGGTGCCGATGAGGGTGGTGACCTCGCCCTGGTTGACGGTGAAGCTGATGCCCTTGACGGCCTCGATCTTGCCGTAGGCGACGCGGAGGTCCTGGACTTCGAGGAGCGCGGTCACTTGGTGTCCTCCGGTGCTGCGGGGGTGGTGCCTTCGAGCGGGGCGCCGAGGTAGGCGGTGATGACGCGATCGTCGTTCTGGACGGTTTCGCGGTCGCCTTCGACGATCTTCTGGCCCTGGACCAGGACGGCGGTCCGGTCGCAGAGGTTGAAGATGAAGCGCATGTCGTGCTCGATGACGAGGATCGAGATGCCCTTGTCGCGGATGGCGAAGACGAGTTCCTCGGCGGCCCGGGTCTCCTGGGGGTTCATGCCGGCGGTGGGTTCGTCGAGCAGGAGGAGCCCGGGGTCGGAGGCGAGGGCGCGGGCGATCTCCAGCTTGCGCTGCTCGCCGTAGGGGAGGTTGCGGGCGAGGTGTTCGGCCTTGTCGGCGAGGCCGGTGAAGGCGAGGAGTTCCATGGCCCGTTCGCGGCTCTCGGCTTCGGCGCGGTGGTAGCCGGGGCCGCGCAGGATGGCGGAGAAGATGCCTTCCTTGGTGCGGGTGTGGCGGCCGACGAGGACGTTCTCCAGGACGGTCATGTTGGCGAAGAGCCGGATGTTCTGGAAGGTGCGGGCGATGCCGGACTGGGTGACCAGGTGGGGTTTGGGGGGCAGTACGGCGCCGCGGTAGGAGACGCGGCCTTCGGTGGGGACGTACAGGCCGGTGAGGCAGTTGAAGAAGGTGGTCTTGCCGGCGCCGTTGGGGCCGATCAGGCCGATGATCTCGCCCTCGCCGACGGTGAGGGAGACGTCGTTGACGGCGGTGAGGCCGCCGAAGCGCATGGTGACGCCGGTGACTTCGAGCAGGGGCTTGACGCCTTGGGGCGCCGTGTCCAGGGGAGCAGCAGCGGTGGTCATCGCGTGGGTCACGCCCCTGCCTTGGTGAGTGCGGTGGCGTCGTCGCCGGTGGGTTGGGCCGGGATGGCGGCCTCGTGGAATTCCAGCTGTCGGCGCCGGTTGGGGATGAGGCCTTCGGGGCGGACGCGCATCAGGATGATGAGGGCGGCGCCGAAGGCGAGGAGCTGGTAGTCGGAGAGGAATTCGAGCTTCTTCGGGATGAGGAAGAGGAGGGTGGCGCCGGCGAGCGGGCCGCTGATGGTGCCCATGCCGCCGAGGATGACGGCGGCGAGGAGGAAGGCGGAGTTGGGCGGGAGGGCTTCGGCGAAGGTGTACTGGTCGGGGGTGACGGTGTAGCTGACGTGGGCCTGGACGGTGCCGGCGAGGCCGGCGAGGCAGGCGCCCATGGCGAAGGCGAGCAGTTTGAGGCGGAAGCCGTTGATGCCCATGGCTTCGGCGGCGGTTTCGTCCTCGCGGATGGCGACCCAGGCGCGGCCGATGCGGGAGTTGCCGACCCGGGCGAAGACGAGGACGACCAGGGCGGTGACGAGCAGCATCAGCAGGTAGTAGTTGGAGAAGCGGCCGAGTTCGATGCCGGCGACGGTGTGGGTCTTGCCGAGGTCGAAGCCGAGGATCTCCAGGTCGGGGATGCGGGGGATGCCGTTGGAGCCGTTGGTGATCTTGGGGCCGGTGGTGCCGTTGAGGTTGAGCATGGTGATGCGGAAGATCTCGCCGAAGCCGAGGGTGACGATGGCGAGGTAGTCGCCGCGCAGCCGCAGGGTGGGGGCGCCGATCAGGACGCCGAAGATCATGGAGACGACGGCGCCGGTGAGCATCGCGGCCCAGAACGGGAACTGGACGTGGATGGGTGAGGCGGGGGAGCCGGAGACCAGGGCGGCGGCGTAGGCGCCGACGCCGAGGAAGGCGACGTACCCGAGGTCGAGCAGGCCGGCCAGGCCGACGACGATGTTGAGGCCGAGGGCGACGGTGGCGAAGATCAGGATGTTGGTGGCGACGGAGGTGTACTGGTCGCTGCTCTGGGTGAAGGGGAAGCTGGCGGCGGCGGCGAAGGCGGCGCCGGTGGTGACGGGGCGGTGCTTGACGGTCAGGGCGCGCAGCCGGGCGAGCAGGCCGGACCTGCCGAGTGCGGCGACCACGAAGCCGGCGAGCAGCAGGTAGCCGGTGAAGAGTTCGCCGTACTCGGTGTCGATGCCGAAGGTGATCGCGTACAGGCCGAGTCCGAAGGCCAGGACGATGATCAGGACCTCGACCCAGGAGGGGAGTTGGCGGGGGGCGTCGAGCGGGCGCTCGATCTTGCCCAGGCGCAGTCCGCTGTTGGCGAGGTGGCCGAGCTGGAGGAGCAGGACGGCGCCGGTGGCGATGGCGAGGGCGCCGGACAGGGCGGTCATCACCGGGGCGACGGGCTGGTCGTCGGGGATGGCGTGGGCGGCGAACCAGCCGATGGGGGCGGCCGGGACGAGCAGGAAGAGCCGCTTGTCGACGATCCGCAGCGGGACGTGGGTGCGGCGCTCCAGCGGCAGCCCGAGGGCGCCGAGGACGGTGATCAGGCCGCCGCCGGCGAGGACCCAGCCGCCGGGTTCGAGGTTGGCGAGGCCGCCGAGTTCGACGGAGATGGCGGCGACGGAGTAGGCGGCGACGGCGAGGGCGCCGGTGGCGGCGTACAGGACGGCGTTGTTGCTGCGGGCGGGGGCTGCCCAGCGCAGGCCGGGGACGCCTTGGCCGGCGAGGAGCAGCAGCAGGGTGAGGACGCCGGCGACGATGGCGAGCCACTGGAGGCCGGCCGGGGAGCCGAAGTAGGTGAGGTCGCCGGGGAAGTCGCTGGTCCAGGTCCAGGACATGGCGGCGGAGGCGGCGACGGCGAGGGCGCCGAGGCCGGTGAGGGCTGCGGCGGCGCGGGCCGGCAGGGGGATGACCGGGGTGGTTTCGGTGCTGGTGGTGGTCATGGTGGTCACGCCCTGTCCGCGACGCGCTCGCCGAGCAGGCCTTGTGGCCGGACGAGGAGCACGAGGATGAGGAGTACGAAGGCCCAGACGTCCTTCCAGGCGCCGCCTCCGAAGAGGTCCATGCCGGGAAGGTGCTGGATGTAGCCGGTGGCGAGGGCTTCGGCGAGGCCGAGGGCGATGCCGCCGAGCATGGCGCCGTAGATGTTGCCGATGCCGCCGAGGACGGCGGCGGTGAAGGCCTTGAGGCCGAGGATGAAGCCCATCCGGAAGTCGACCTGGCCGCTGCGCAGTCCGTAGGCGACGGCGGCCACGGCGGCGAAGGCGGCGCCGATGGCGAAGGCCAGCACGATGATGCGGTCGGTGTCGATGCCCATCAGCTTGGCGGTGTCGGGGTCCTGGCTGGTGGCCTGCATGGCGCGGCCGGAGCGGGTGCGGGTGACGAACCAGCCGAGGGCGAGCATGCACAGCGGGGCGGCGATGATCAGGAAGAGGTCGCTGCGCTGGATGGTGACGGAGCCGAGGCTGAAGGGGTCGCCGGGGATCTTGGGGAAGACCCGGGCCTTCTTGGCGTCGGGGTAGAAGGAGAAGACGAGTTGCTGGAGGAAGATGGACAGCCCGATCGCGGTGATCAGCGGGGCGAGCCGGGGGGCGTTGCGCAGTGGCCGGTAGGCGAAGCGCTCGGCGGCGACGGCGGTGAGGGTGGAGACCAGGATGCCGGCGATCAGCATGAGTGGTAGGGCCAGCCACATGGTGGTGCCGCCGGGGAGGGCGAGGTAGGCGGTCAGGGCGCCGAAGCCGCCGACCATGACGATCTCGCCGTGGGCGAAGTTGATGAGCTGGACGATGCCGTAGACCATCGTGTAGCCGATCGCGACGAGCCCGTAGAGGGCGCCGAGGATCAGGCCGTTGGCCAGCTGCTGCGGTAGGTCGTGCACCGCTGGGCCTCCGTAGTGCGTTCGGGGGTGTCCGCGTGGGTGGTGGATGTGGGGGCGCGCGGGGGCATTAGTGGCGCCCCCGCGCGCTGGTGGAGCTGTTCCTGAGGGGTTGTCGGCCTCTGAGGGGTGTCAGCCTCCGGGGGCCGTCAGCCGCTGAAGGTGCCGGACTTCTCCACGGCCCACTTGCCGTCCTTGACGGTGTAGACGGTGAGCTGCTTGTTGGTGGTGTCGCCGAACTCGTCGAAGGAGACCTTGCCGGTGACGCCGTCGAAGGAGACCTGCTGGACGGCGTCGCGGACGGCGGTGCGGGCGTCGGCGCCGGTGGGGAGCTTGCCCTTGTCCTTCACGACGTTCTTGACGGCCTGGATGATGGCCCAGGCGCTGTCGTAGGAGTAGCCGCCGTAGGTCTCGTAGGCGTCCTTGTAGCCGGCCGTCTTGTAGTCGGCGATGAACTTCTTGGCGGTGTCGAGGGATTCGACGGGCAGGCCGACGGCGGTGGCGAAGTCGCCCTGGCTCTTGGGGTTGAGCTTGATGAAGTCGGCGCTCTGGATGCCGTCGCCGCCCATCAGCGGGATGTTGACGCCGGCTTCCTTGAGCTGGAGGGAGAGCGGGCCGGCCGCGGGGTACTCGCCGCCGTAGTAGACGGCGTCGGCGCCGGAGCTCTTGACCTTGGTGACGATGGCGGCGAAGTCGCGGTCGTCGGGGTTGACGTGCTCCTCGCCGGCCAGGGTGCCGCCGAGCTTGGTGAACTCGCCCTTGAAGGTGGCGGCGAGGCCGGCGCCGTAGGTCTTCTGGTCGTCGATCAGGAAGACCTTGGTCTTCTTGGCGTCGTTGTAGAGGAACTGGGCGGCGAAGGGGCCCTGGACGGCGTCGGTGGTGGCGGTGCGGAAGTAGGACTTGAAGGGGCGCTTCTTGTCGCCGCTGGCCCACTTCTCGCCCTGGCTGAGGGCGACGCCGGTGTTGGCGGGGGAGATCTCGACCAGGTTCTTGTCGTCGAAGATCTGCTGCATCGACTGCGCGACGCTGGAGTTGAGCGGGCCGACGACGCCGAGGACCTTGTCGTCGGCGACGAGCTGGGTGGCGTTCTGCTGGCCGGGGGCGGGCTTGCCGGTGTCGTCCAGGGCCTTGATCTCGAACTTGACGCCGGGGACCTCGTTGGTCTCGTTCGCCTTCTTGACCGCGAGGTCCACGGAGTTGCGGATGCCGAGGCCGAGGGCGGAGAGGTCGCCGGTGAGGGGGGCGTCGACGCCGATGACGACGGTGGTGGAGGCGTTGTTGTCCTTGCCGCCGGCGTTGTCGCCGGACTTCCCGCCGCGGGACCCGCAGGCGGTGAGGCTGAGGGCGCCGATCACGGCAATGCTCACGACAACGGCTGAACGATGACGCACGAGGGTCCCCTTCGGTTCAGGAGGCGCCCGCGCCTGAGTGGCGGGAGCCGGGTTGCGCGGGAGGGCCGGGCCCATTCCGGATGGCGCGGTGACTGGCCGTGACTCTAGGCGTCGTTGGGCGGCTCGGGCAGTGGTGTGGGCAGGCTGTGATTCTCTTGTTATGAGCACACGGAGCAATTGTCTCAGCATGTGGTCGTTCCGGCTCGACCGATCCTGTACTGCCGGGCGCTTACCCGCTGGTGGAGCGATGTAAGGGCCAGAAATGAGGGTTGCAGCTGGCATCGTCGATAATCGGACACCCATGTCCGGTGCACTGCTTTCGGCCGTACGCGTCCGGATTTCGGACAGGGGGTGCGCGGCGGAGGGGGTCCGGGGTGCCTGGAGGTCTCGGAGTCGCCGTTTTCTTGGATTTCCTACTTGTTACGCAGCGTCACAAATGCTGGAGTCGTGTCAACCGGCCCCGGACATGCCGCCGCCCCCTTGTCCAGACCAACGCCTGCCCAGGGTGGCGGAAGGTCAAACAAGGGGGCGGGAAAGGGGCTTGATGTCGTCCCGGCCGCAACTGTTGGTAGCCGTACGGCCGTTGTCGTGTCGGGACTGCGCAGGGACTGAGGCGGGACTGTGGCGGGGCTACAGGTCGCGCAGCATGCAGGTCAGTCGGCAGCTGGTGATCCGCTTGCCGGTGTCGTCGGTGATCGCGATCTCGTAGGTGGCGGCGGTGCGGCCCTTGAACACCGCCGTCGCCACCCCGGTGACCAGACCGGAGGTGGCCGAGCGGTGGTGGGTGGCGTTGAGGTCCACGCCCACCGCGTACCGGCCCGGGCCCGCGTGCAGCATCGCGCCGATCGAGCCCAGCGTCTCGGCCAGCGCCGCCGAGGCGCCGCCGTGCAGCAGCCCGTACGGCTGCTGGTTGCCCTCCACCGGCATGGTGCCGACCACGCGGTCGCCGGAGGCCTCGACGATCCGGATGCCGAGCTTCTCGCCGAGGTGGCCGCCGGAGAAGGTCTCCGGGCTCACCCCGAGCTTGGCGAAGTGGTCCAGCACGTCCTGCGGGACCTTCAGGACGGGGGCGGTGTCGGGGGCCGCGTCGGTCATGGGGGAACTCCTGCCGCTCGGGGGTCACGTCGTCGTGCTGCCTGTGATCGTACGACCGTCCTACTCGCCGGTAGTGCCCGCGCCACCCGCCCGGCGAAGCTTTCGCCGGTGCCCCTTTTGTCGGTGCCGGGCCATAGGATCGGTGGCCGGTAGTGGAATCGGCAGGAACGGACGTTGACGTGGCTACGCAGAGTACGGACAAGGGCGCGACGGGTGGCGCTGGGGCCGGCCCCCGGCCCCGGCTGATGCTGCTCGACGGGCACTCGATGGCCTACCGGGCCTTCTACGCCCTGCCCGTGGAGAACTTCAACACCGCCACCGGGCAGCCCACCAACGCGGTCTACGGCTTCGCCTCGATGCTCGCCAACACCGTCCGGGACGAGGCGCCCACCCACCTCGCCGTCGCCTTCGACCTCTCCCGGCAGACCTTCCGCTCCGTCGAGTTCCCCGACTACAAGGCCAACCGCGCCAAGACGCCGGACGAGTTCCGCAGCCAGGTCGGCCTGATCGGCGAACTGCTCGACGCCATGAACATCCCCCGGCTCACCGTCGAGGGCTTCGAGGCCGACGACATCATCGCCACCCTGGCCACCGCCGCCGAGGCGGCCGGCTACGACGTCGACATCGTCACCGGCGACCGCGACTCGCTCCAGCTGGTCACCGACCACGTCACCGTGCTCTACCCCACCAAGGGCGTCTCCGAGCTCACCCGCTTCACCCCGGAGAAGGTGGCCGAGAAGTACGGCGTCACCCCGCGCCAGTACCCCGACCTCGCGGCCCTGCGCGGAGACCCGTCCGACAACCTGCCCGGCATCCCCGGCGTCGGCGAGAAGACCGCCGCCAAGTGGGTCAACCAGTTCGGCTCCTTCGACGAACTCGTCTCCCGCGCCGACGAGGTGAAGGGCAAGATCGGCGAGAAGCTGCGCGACAACCTCGACTCGGTCAAGCGCAACCGGGTGCTCACCGAGCTGGTCCGCGACGTCGAACTCCCGCTGGGCGTGACGGACCTGGCCCGCCGGCCCTTCGACAAGGCCGCCGTCGGCACCCTGATGGAGTCGCTGGAGTTCCGCAACGCCAACTTCCGCGACCGCGTCTACGGCATCGACCCTGCCGTCGGCGAGGCCTCGGGCGACGTCGAGCTCGCCCCCGGCGTCGAGGTCGACGGCGAACTGCTCACCGACCCGGGCACGCTGGCCGGCTGGCTGCGCGAGCACGCCGGTGACGGCAAGACCACCGTCGCCCTGGCCGCCGTCTACCAGTGGGCGCTCGGCACCGGAGAGGTCACCGAAGTGGCCCTCGCCGCAGGGGAGTCGGCCGCCTGGTTCGACCCGGCGCTGCTCGCCGAGGAGGACGAGCGGGCCTTCGCCGCCTGGCTCGCCGACCCGGCCGCCCCCAAGGCCCTGCACATCGCCAAGCAGGTCATGCGCGCCTTCGCCGAGCGCGGCTGGACCATCGAGGGCGTCGTCGCCGACACCGCGCTCGCCGCCTACCTGGAGAAGCCCGGTCGCCGCACCTTCACCCTGGAGGTGCTCGCCGAGGAGTACCTGGCCCGCTCGCTCACCCCGGCCCCCGCCGCCGAGAGCGGCCAACTCGCCTTCGACGCACCGGAGGAGGACGAGACCGCCGCCGCCCAGGCGCTGATGCTCCAGGCCCGCGCCGTACTCGACCTCGCCGCGCTCTTCGACACCCGCCTCGCCGAGGTCGGCGCCGTCGAGCTGATGCACGACATGGAACTGCCCATCGCCGCCCTGCTCGCCCGCATGGAGCGCTACGGCATCGCCGCCGACCGCGAGTGGCTCACCCGGCTGGAGTCGCAGTTCGCCGCCGAGATCCAGCGCTGCGTCGAGGAGGCGCACGCCGCCGCCGGGCGCGAGTTCAACCTCGGCTCGCCCAAGCAGCTCCAGGAGATCCTCTTCGGCGACCTCGCCCTCCCGAAGACCAAGAAGATCAAGACCGGCTACACCACCGACGCCGACGCGCTCACCTGGCTCGCCACCCAGACCGACAACGAGCTGCCGGTCATCCTGCTGCGCCACCGCGACCAGGCCAAGCTGCGCACCACCGTCGAGGGCCTGCTCAAGACGGTCTCGCCCAAGGGCCGGATCCACACCACCTTCAACCAGATGGTCGCCGCCACCGGCCGGCTCTCCTCGCAGGACCCGAACCTGCAGAACATCCCGGTCCGCACGGAGGAGGGCCGCGCGATCCGCCGCGCCTTCATCGTCGGCGAGGGCTACGAATCGCTGCTCACCGCCGACTACTCGCAGATCGAACTGCGGATCATGGCGCACCTGTCCGAGGACGAGGCGCTGATCGAGGCCTTCGCCTCCGGCGAGGACCTGCACACCACCGTCGCCTCCCAGGTCTTCGAGGTCCCCGGCACCGCCGTCGACGCCGAGATGCGCCGCAAGATCAAGGCGATGTCCTACGGCCTGGCGTACGGCCTGTCCGCCTACGGGCTGTCGCAGCAGCTCGGCATCAAGCCGGCCGAGGCCCAGGGCCTGATGGACACCTACTTCGAGCGCTTCGGCGGCGTGCGCGACTACCTGCAGCGAGTCGTCGAGGAGGCCCGCGCGACCGGCTACACCGAGACCCTGCTCGGCCGCCGCCGCTACCTGCCCGACCTCAACAGCGACAACCGCCAGCGCCGCGAGATGGCCGAGCGGATGGCCCTCAACGCCCCGATCCAGGGCTCGGCCGCCGACATCGTCAAGATCGCCATGCTCCGGGTCGACGAGGCCCTGCGCGCGGCCGGCCTCACCTCCCGGATGCTGCTCCAGGTCCACGACGAAATCGTCCTGGAGCTCGCCCCGGGTGAGCGCGAGCAGGTCGAGGCGATCGTCCGCGAGCAGATGGCCGGCGCCTACCCGCTGCGCGCCCCGCTGGACGTCTCCGTCGGCATCGGCGCCAACTGGGAGGCCGCCGCGCACTGATACGGCGGCGCGGTTCCCGGCGGGCCCGGACGCGTGGAGCGTCCGGGCCCGCCGGTGCGTAGGTGGGGGTCGCCACCAGCGGGCCCTGGAGGGCGAAGATCCCGCTTCAGACCTGTTCGAAGTGGAACGCCTTGATGAAGCAGTCGCGGGGCTGGGCGACCGCGAAGAGGACGCACTCCACGAGTGACTGTGCGGTGAGGGGATCCTCGGCCCCGCGCGATGTGGTCTCCCATTCCTCGGCGAGGGGGTCGGGGTTGTCGAAGTCCGGGGGGTAGAGGGAGATCGCCCGCACCCCCTGGGGCCGCAGGCGCTTGGAGAGGATGTCGACGAACCCCGCCTGGGCGCTCTTGGCCGCGTAGAAGGCGTCGTGCGCGTCCGACCGGTGGTGCCCGGCGGTGCCGCAGGCGGAGACCATGGTCACCACGTCCGGCTTCTCCGAGTTGAGCAGGAGGGGGAGGAAGTTCTTCACGGTCAGCACGGTGCCGGTGGCGCCGGAGGCGATCGTGTCGACGACATCGGCATCGGAGGCGGACAGGAGGTCCGGGCCTTCGAGGTAGCGGGAGCCGTTGTTGATCAGCACGTCGATGTGGTCGGTGTGCCGCCCGACCCCGGCGGCGAAGCCGCGGATCGAGTCGGGGTCCGTCAGGTCGCAGGCGAAGGCGTGGACGCGCTGGTGCCCCCGGTCCCGGATCTCGTCCCGGACGCGTTCGGCGGCGGCGAGGGTGCGCGCGGAGAGGAAGACCTCGGCGCCGAGGTCCGCGAGACGGATGGCCAAGGTGCGCCCGAAATCGCGGCCGGCCGCGGTGATGACCACCCGGTGGTCGTCGAATCCCATGTCAGTACTCCTGGTTGGTGGATCAGGTGCCGCGGCGACGTCCGCCGGCTGCGCCTGGCCTTGTCGGCGCAAGGTGCCGCCACATCCTTCCGGAAGGTCGGAGCCGTCCCCTCGCCGGGGGCAGATCAGGGCTGCGCAGGAAGTCGGACGGGCCGACTTCCTGCGCGCGGTGCGGGAGATGCGGGGTGGGGGCCTGGCCGCAAGGGCCCGCCGCTAGGATCTGGCGGTCCGTCGCGCAGTGGGCGCGGCGACGAGCCGACGGGAGCGGCGATGACCGAGGCGGACGAAAGCACAGCGGGGCGGCGGAGGTTCCCGCGGCCCCGGCTGGTGGTACCGGCCGCGCTGGCGGCGCTGCTGCTGGTGGGCGGGTCGGTGTGGGCGCTGTCCGGTGGCGCGGCCGGGGCGGCGGCGCCGGTGGGGGCGGGCACCCCGGGCGTAGGGGCGAGCCCGACGGCGCAGCCCTCGCCGACCGCTACGCCGACCGCTACGCCGACGCCGACGCCGACCGAGGCGCCGACCGAGGCGCAGGCCTCGCCGACCCCGATCGCGACGCCGGAGCCGGTCCAGGCGTCCGCCTCCCCGGAGGCGGACGAGCCGGAGACCAGTGCCCCGGCCGCACCCCGGAAGCCGGCGGCCAAGGCCGCGCAGGCCCCCGCCCCCAAGTCGCAGGGGGACGCTCCGGCCGCGAAGCCCAAGGCCCCGGCCGCCCCCGCCGCCCCGGCCGGGCAGGACCCGCACGACATCGCGCCGGTGCCCTGCACCAACTGCCACACCGAGCCGCAGCCCGGCTCGGGCGACTGCTACCCGCGTGGGGAGGCCAAGGTCATGGTCTGCGGCCCGGTCCAGATGGGCACCCCGCTCCCGCAGCGCCGTCCGGATCCGACGTTCACGCCGGGCTCCGTGCACTGACGCAGGGACGTCGACGGGCCCGGACACACGCGTGTCCGGGCCCGTCGGCTATCCGGCGCCGCGACGAGCGGGGGACTCGCCGAGGCGCTGCCGTTCGGGCTGAGAGGCTGGTCGACACCAGATCGCGAAGGGGGGTGTGGGTGCGTGGCGGGCGGCGGTTCGGCCTCGCTGGAGGAGGCCCGGGAGCGGTTGCGGGCGGGGGCGGCGCCGGAGGTGCTCCGCGGCGAGCTGGCCGCGAGGGCGCCGCAGTGGGTGGACGCCGTGCTGGCGGTCGGGCTGGCGCTGGGGATCGAGGAGGCGGAGCTGCTGCGGAGGCTGAGCAGCGAGCGGGAGCTGCGGTCCGAGTTCCAGCCGGGCGAGGAGGACTCGACGAGTGCCGGGTGCGGCTGGCGGACTGCGCCGACAGCGTTGGCCAGGGAGTACGCCCGGCCGGGCCGATGCCGGATTGCCGACCCCCCGACGGCGTGCGTCGGCCTGAACGTGCCTACGGTCCTGGCGGTTCGCGCCGCCGCCCGCCGGGGGCCCACCCCGGCGGGCGGGCGGGTGAGTGCCTGTCCGATGGCGTCCGCCTGAGGTGTGCCGCGGCCAGGAGACGCCTCCATGGCGACGAGCCTGTCCACGTGCGAGCGGAGAGCGGTGAACGGGGTGTTCCTGCGCCAGTTGTCGGTGGAGAACTGGGTGTAGTTCTCACTCCACGGAAGCGTGGTGAAGGTGACAGGGTTGTTGGTCGGGTACCGGGTCAGCAGTGCGCGCCGTAGGGTTGCGGTGTCGGTGCCCTGAAACACGAACCGGCCATGGGAGTTGATGAAGCCGTCCACGTACAGGTTGTTCGTTCGCAGGAAGTCGGTGGGGCCGACTTCCTGCGCTCACGGGCGGGTTGTGTGGGTGGCTTGGATGCGGCAGTGGGGGAGGGCTGGGCGGATGCGGTGGCGAGGTGGCCGGCGTGAGGCGGCCTCGGCCTCAGGAGGCGCCGACGTGTACGGCGGTCGCGGCCAGGGTGGTGTAGTTCATCGTGAAGCGTCCCCCCAGGGAGTCGATGGCGTCCCCGACCGCGAGCAGTACCTCTGCCAGCTGATCGGGGCGGAGTTGGGTGAGACCGCCGGTGGTGGGTAGCAGATCCAGCCATTGGTCGCGTGTGTAGGACTGCTCCCAGTCGAATCGCCACTGTTCGGGTTCCTCGAACTGTTCGGTCTCCCGGATCCCGTCGGCGAACTTCGCGTATGCCGCCTGGTAGAGGTCGAGCGGGCGTCGGGCCGGTTGGCCGTTGAGCGGGGAGTCGGGCGCCACCCGCCGGAAGGCGGCGGCGAACGGTTCGGCCACCTCGATCGGCGGCTCGTACGCGTGCCCGAATATCGCCAGCCGTCCCCCTGGGCGCAGCACATGTGCCGCTTTCACGACGCCGGCGACCGGATCCACCCAGTGCCACGACTGGGCGGCGATGACCGAGTCGAACGTCCGGTCGGCCGGCTGCCAGGCTTCGAAGGTCGCCACCTCGACCGGCAGGCCACGGGCTCGCGCGATGTCGGCCATCCGCGCATCGGGCTCGACGCCGAGTACGGCGCAGCCGATCGCCTGGAACTGGCGGGCTGCGATGCCGGTGCCGCAGCCGACGTCGAGTACGTCGGGCCCGGGGCTCCCGGCGGCGATCCGTGTCACCAGTGCATCGGGGTAGCCGGGCCGCGCCTGGTCGTAGCGTTGCGCGTCCACGCCGAACGACTCGGCCATCCGCCGGGCCTCATGCGACTGCGCTGGGGGCGGTTCCGGTTGCTCTCGCGGTAAGGTGGGCATGCGCCCACCTTAGTGGGCGCATGCCCACTCGACAATGCGCGCGAGCGGGTTGATGCATGAGAGGAGCCGTGAGTGCCGACTGGGGTGCACCTTCGCGACGCGCGGCAGCAACTGTTCGATGCTGCCGAACGCGTGCTTCTGCGGGACGGGCCGAACGGGCTGACCAGCCGGGCCGTCACCGACGAGGCCGGCTGCGCCAAAGGCGTCCTGCACCGGCACTTCTCCGACTTCGACGCCTTCCTTGCCGACCTCGTACTCGACCGGGCCGCGCAACTCGAGGTGCAGGCGAGTGCGCTGCGCGAGTCCGCCGGCACCGGCACGGTGACCGACAACCTCACCGGCGCGCTGATCAGCCTGTTCGGACCGATCCCGGTCGCGATCATCCCGCTCATCACCTTCCGGGACGAGCTGCGCGCACGGCTGCGGCAAGCCATGCCCGGAGGCGGCATCGCGATCCTGGCCCAGGCCACGACCGCGATTTCCGCCTATCTGGTCGACGAGCGCGAACTGGGCCGCATCGCGGCCGACACCGATGTCGACTCACTCACCCTCTCCCTGGTCGGTGGCGGGCATCTCCTGTTCACGGACCGCGATGCCGACCCGCCCACCACGGCAGTCGTCGACAAGCTCGTGACAGCGGTCATCGCCGACGCCGTGCAACGACGACCGGCCTAGAGGCCCCCGAGTGTCGACGAACGATCGTCCGCGGCCCGACGGAGCTCCTCGAACTCGACGGCTCGCAGCACGGGTTCGCCGTTCATGACGACCCCGGTCATCTCGACCATCGGCCCACGTACATGGCGTTGACCGCACGGGAGGACACAATGAGATCCTCGATCTCATCTTCAGCGCCACAAGCGGTGCACCAGGCCCGGATGTCGCTCTCGGAAGGAGCAGCCAGCCCAGCTTGGAGTCGTGACGTCTTGGACTTGTGCCAGCCGCAGCGCTCGGAAAGCTCAGCGCCGGTGAGGCCGGCGTTCTTGCGGATCTCTTGAAGCCGGGCCGCGAAGACACTTCGAGCCGCGACGACGCTGGACGGCGGAGAGTAGGACATGCGGCGGCGAAATCGATGTCGAGAGCGTCCTCGTGGAAATCAGACGGTGTACTTCTCGTGTGGGACGGCCCGCTCCCACACGGCTTCGAAGGCGTCGGAGCAGAGCTTGACGGCGGCCTCGTCCTCGGTGATCTCGCCACCCAACGCGTCACCGTCGCCGGAGAAGTGGCCCCACCGGACTATGCGGTCGTCGAAAAGCCAGAAGTCGTTGCCCGGGAGTGCGATGGTCGATCCGTTGCGTCTCGGCAGCCAACGCACCTGTTCACCGGCGCGGACGTTCGGGAACGTCACGTCGTACTCGTACCTGATGTACTCGCTCACAGGCTCGGAGACAATGCGAGCTCGGCGGATTTCCACGCCGCGAGCGACGGTCGCGGCGATTACGCCCAACCACGGCCTCCACCATGAGGCGCGATCGTCCGGGTCTAGCCGGTGGCCGGCCCTCCACGCGCGGAGGGCCGGGTCGTCCTGCATGTAGCCGTCGCGCATCTCCAGGTGAAGAGCCGAGCGCCGGGTGCTACTCAGCAGTTCATCGATCTTCGGAACGCTCTGCGACATCACATGCCTCCCTCAACGCCCGCACCATTCGGGCGGGGACCCGCACGACCGCCTCACGGCCGGGAATGTTACCCGTCGTCAGACACTCGGCCTCGGTGTCCTTGTCGATCTTCCAGCCTTGGATGACGAGGTCGGAGGTCTTCTCGTCGACCCAGACGGTAGGAGAGTCACCGTCCGGGCTGTTGGGGTCTTTGGCGATGAACCGCAGCGACATACTGTCCTCCCGCGCCTAGGAGTTGCGAGGTGCTGCACATGTTTGGTGCTCTCATGGTGGCCTTGACGGGAGGGCGCTGTCAGGCACTCGGAGGAGTCCACCCGTATGCCCTGGCCGGGCCTTGTGGCGAAAGCAGGACGGGCGGCCCCGCGTGGCACGCGGGGCCACCCGTCGAGAAGTGCTTCAGAGGCAGGTTGGGAAGTCGCACGCGCGGACACCGGTCACGAAGGACTTCCAGGTCCCGGGGGTGAGCGGTGGGGTGAGTAGGAAGTCGGTGGGTCGACTTCCTGTGCTCACGGGGTGCTGGTGGCGTGGGTGGCTTGGGTGCGGCAGTGGGTGAGGGCGGGTTTGATGCGGGGGTCGGGGTGGGGGTGGCGGAGAGCAGTTCGCCAGCGGTGACGAGGGTGGTCCAGTAGTGGGCGGGGTCGCCGGTGCGGGGGAGGGGGTGGGCGGCAGCCAGGGAGCGGTAGGCGGCGGTCAGGTTGCCGGTGGTGAACCAGCGGGCCAGGCCGTGCTGGTGACCGGCGCGGATGCCGCCCATGGCGTCGATGGCGATGAGGAAGAGCTCGACGATGGCGAGGTCGCGGGCGTCGAGGTTCTTGGGCACGTCGAAGACGCCGAGGGCTTCGAGGAGTTCGCCGGTGTCGGCCTCGGAGTCGGGGCGGGGATTGGCGAGAAGGGCGCCGTAGCAGTCGCTGGGGCGGCGGTTCACCTCGGCGGCCGGGATCGCGAGGGCCGCGCAGACGGCGCGGGCCGAGCGGAGGGGTTCGCGGGTCCGGCGGGCGAGGGTGGGGAGGGCGGAGAGGTACGCGCGGAGCAAGTGCCGCGCGAGGGGGGTGGATTCGGTCCGCGAGTCGAGGCGGGCGGCGAACGTGCGGGGGCGGTGGGTTTTGAGCATGGCGAAGTTCCTCAGGGGGCGGATGAGGGAGCGCGAGGATAGTGCGCAATCACGCTACGCATGCAAATGATTGCTTTCTGGTGTCAATCATCGGGGCTGCGGAGGTACGGTGACGCCAGATCGACGTGTGGGACGTGTGGTGTACAACTGGGGGCAGCCATGGCACAGCGGAAGACCAGGCGGGGGACGACGGCCAGCTCCGCGATCATGTTCGGTGAGGAGCTCAAGTACGCGCGCGAGGCGGCGGGCTACGTCCAGGAGGACGTGGGCAAGCTCCTGCACTGCGACCGGACGGTGGTCTCGCGGACCGAGGGCGGGAAGCGGAAGCCGTCGATCGAGGAAGTCGAGGAGCTCGATCGGCTGTACGGTACCGGCGACTTGCTGAAGCGGCTGTACGGGCGAGTCGACTGGGACGCCGAGATCGAGCACCCGGACTGGTTCCAGAGTCATGTCGACATGGAAGCCGAGGCCCTGGCCGTCAGGGCCTACGAAGTCGCGGTGATGAACGGGCTATTGCAATGTCGCGAGTACGCGCAGGCGGTGTTTGCGGTCAGCGATGCGGCTGGCAAGCCCGATGTGATCGAGGAGCGGACGGCGGCTCGACTCGCGAGGCAAAGGCGCTTCCTGGATGCTGAAGGACCTTTCCTGCTGGTGATTCTCGATGAGAGCGCGATCCGGACGGTTTTCGGTGGGCCGCGTGTGATGAGACGCCAGATGGAACACCTGCTCGCTGTTGTGGAACTCCCAAACGTTGTCATCCAAGTCGTGCCGTTCTCTCGCAGACCGGCCGTCGGCAACACCTCCACGGTGTTGCTGGAGATGCCAGATGGTCGGACCTCGGTCTACTCCGAGAGCCTTGACCGAGGGCATTCCAACGACGATCCGGCGACCGTAGCGCGGCATCGCCGCAGCTATGATCTGCTCCACGGGGAGGCGCTCTCAGTTGCCGACTCGCTTGCGCTGATCGCCGATGCGCTGGAAGGGTTCAGTAATGACGAGGAACGAGCTCGACGTGACCGCCTGGCGAAAGAGCAGCTACAGCGGCGGCAACGGGGGCAACTGCATCGAGGTGGCCCCCGGATTCCCCGGCCTCGTCCCCGTGCGTGACTCCAAGGACCCGCACGGTCCGGCCCTCGTCTTCCCGGCCTCTGCCTGGGATGCCTTCGTAGCGGCCGTCCGCGAGGGCGACTTCCCGGAGTAAGCCCCTCCAAGGGGCTGGCCGTGTTGACCTGGCGGAAGAGTGGCTACAGCAGCAACGGCGGACAGTGCATACTCGCTGCTCACCGCAAGAAGCGCGTCCGCATCCGCAGCGAAAAGGGCATCCGCCGGGCGGCAGGTCACTATGGGCACCGGCATGAACTCCCGACCCGGCCGCAGCACTACGAGTTCGCGGCCTCCGCCAGGACGCGGGCGAGCTCGCGGGGGCGGGTAGCCATCGGCCAGGGGCCCGAGTCGAGGTCCACGTACTCAAGGTGGGTGACGCGGGCGAGGTCGGGGCTCTCGCCGGCGGCGATCCACTCCTCTGCCTGGGCGGGGGTGAACTCGGGGCAGACGACCACGACGGGGACGTCGAAGCGGCGCTCGTCGGTCAGGCGCACGACTCCCCTGGCGACCCCCTCGGGGACGGGGATGGCGGCGGACGCGAGGCGGTGCCGGGTCTCCTGGTCCAGGTCGGCGGAGTCCGCTCCCTCGAAGGGGCCCCAGCCCGGGAAGGGCATGGCGCCGCCCTCGATCGCGAAGTAATCGGCATAAGCCCGCCCGTCGGCGGCGGGGAAGCCGCCGATCAGTGCGACCTTGGCGACCTTCTCCGGACGCGCGTCGGCGGCCAGCCAGGCCAGGCTCGACGCGGCGGAGTGCCCCACCACCAGGGGCTTCCCGGGCGCCGCGTCAACGGCGGCGACCACTGCTGCCAGCTGGTCGTCGAGCGTCCCGGAGGCGGCGCCGTCCCCCTGGCCGGGGAGGGTGAGCGGCACTGGACGGTGGCCGAGCGCGGTGAGTTCGGGCACGACGTCGTCCCATGCCGATCCGTCGAGCCACAGGCCGGCGATGAGCAGGATGTCCACGGTCGTCCTCCCGGAGAGCAGTCGCATCTGGCTGCCGGCACGCTATCGGGAGGCTCTGACAACGGGCTCAGGCCACCCCGACCCGGCGAACTTCTCGGTCACAGCACCAGTACTGCAGCGGCAGTTGACCTGAGCGCGCGTGGAAGACTCGTGGATCCGATCAGCCGGTGCCGGACCCGTGGACGGCCTGGTCCCAGAGGTCCAGCCCCGCGCGGAGGAGTTCGCGCACGGCAGCGGTCTCCTCGCCCGTCCAGGCTCCCTCGCCGGCGGTCGGGTCGAGAGCTTCGCCGCCGAAGATCTTTTCGTAGGCGCTGTCGTGGATCGACCCTTGGGAGGGGAGGGGCGGGCCGGCCTTCACGCTGCGGGAGAGGTCTTCGAAGAAGTTCCACGCCTCCAGCAGCAAACCCGCCGAGACCGGGCCAAGGTCAGGGTGCTCGACCCACCGCCGTACGACGCCCAGATCGAGAGTGCCTTCGCCCTCCCAGGTGAGCTCCCAGCCGTTGCGATCACAGTATTCCTGCAGCGGTATGAGCTCACGGAACGCGAGGAGTCTGCCGAGTTCGTCAACGACGAGCTCATCGGGGGCATCGCCTTCTCCGGGCCGCCAGATCAGCGTCACGTCCCCTCTCCTGGTCGCGATGCGGTACGGAAAATAGTCAGCCATGCGGGCCTCCCCGATGCCGTGGCGGCACTTGCCGCGTTGGTCATCCTGCCTGCCGTGATCGCCGCGTGGTGAAGTACCAGGGGCCTCCCGGATTCACTTCCGGGCGTTGGTGCGGCGGGTGGGCTCTGCTGTCGTCGGGTCTTCGGGCCAGGGGTGGCGGGGGTAGCGGCCTCTGAGATCAGCGCGGACGGCGCGGTAGCCCTCGCGCCAGAAGGACGCCAGGTCGCCGGTGACGGCGGCGGGGCGGCCGGCGGGGGAGAGCAGGTGGATGGTGAGGGGGACGCGGCCGCCGGCCAGGGCGGGGGCGGCTGCCCAGCCGAAGAGTTCTTGCAACTTGACGGCCAGGACTGGGCGTTCGGTGGTGTAGTCGACCCGTATCCTGGATCCGCTGGGGACGGTGATGCGTTCGGGGGCGAGTTCGTCCAGGCGGCCGGCTTCGCCGGTGGCCCAAGGGAGCAGACGTTGCAGGGCGGCGGTGGTGTCGATCCGCGCGAGGTCGGCGCGGCGGCGGGCGCGGGAGAGTTCGGGCTCCAGCCACTCCTCCGCGCGTTCGAGGAGCGCGGCGTCGGAGACATCCGGCCACGGGTCGCCGAGGGCGGTGTGGAGGAAGGCCAGGCGTTCGCGTAGGCCGGGGGAGGGCCAGGTCAGCAGCGTGCTGACGCCCTCGCGGGCGAGGCCCTCCAGGAGGGCGGCGCGGACCAGCGCGGGGTCGGGGCGGTTGAGTGGCTTCTCGGCGAGTTCGATCGCGCCGAGGGATTCCACCTGGCGGGAGACGACTTCACCTCGGCGGGTGTCCCAGTGGACTTCCTCGCGGGCGGTGAGCATTGCCGCGCCTGCCTGCCGGGCGGTGTCCTCGTCCAGCGCCGCAGCGTGCAGGATGCGGGCGGAGTGCGAGCCGGCCGGGCGGTCGGCGACAGCGACGGCGAGCCAGGGCAGCGCGCCCAGAGCAGTCCCGGGGGCGAGTTCGGCGGCCGTGCCGGAGGCCATCAGGTACGGGCTGCGTTCGCCGGGGGCGGGCCGCTCCACGCGGGCGCGGGCGATGCGTTCGGGGAAGGCCAGGGCGACGACCAGCCCGGCGGCCGTGGCGTCGGGCAAGGCGGTGGCGGGTTCGTCGGAGGTGGCACGCAGGAGGCGGCGGACTTCGTCGCGCCAGCGCCCGGCGTAGGGGTCACTGGAGGAACGGACCAGCCGCCAGACCGCGCCGAGGTCGTCGCCGAGGGCGCGGGGCGGTTCCTCGGAGAGCAGGGCGACCACTTCGGCGGCACGCTTCGCACCGACGGCGGGGGCGCCGTCGACGAGGGCGCGGGCAAGGCGCGGGTGCAGGCCGGTTCGGGCGAGGCGGGTGCCGCGCGGGGTGGCTCGGCCGTCCGGATCGACCGCGCCCAGGGCCTGGAGGGTCTGCCGCGCGGCGGCCATCGCCCCCGTCGGGGGTCGGTCGGGCAGGGCGAGCCCGGTGGCGTCCGGGTCGCCCCAGCAGGCGGCCTGGAGAGCGAAGCCGGTGAGGTCGGCGAGGGCGATCTCGGGGGTGGGGAAGCGGGCGGCGCGGGCGTCCTCGGCCTCGTGCCAGCAGCGGTAGACGGTGCCGGGGGCTTCGCGCCCTGCTCGTCCGGCGCGCTGGCGGGCGGCGGCGAGGGAGGCGCGGACGGTGACCAGCCCGGCCAGGCCTCGGGCGTGGTCGGTGCGCGGTTCGCGGGCGAGTCCGGCGTCGACGACGACGCGGACGCCGGGGACCGTGAGCGAGGACTCGGCGACGGAGGTGGCCAGGACGACGCGACGTCCCTCCCCGGGGGAGAGGACGGCGTCCTGGACGGACTGTGGGGCGCGGCCGTGCAGTTGCAGCACGTCGGCCGGCGCGCCGCCCAACTGCCCCGCCACGCGGGCGATCTCGCCGACGCCGGGCAGGAAGCAGAGCACGTCCCCGTCCCGCTCGCTCAAAGCCCGCCGGACGACGGCGGCGACGTGGTCGAGCAGCGCCGGGTCGACCCGCGTGCCGTGCGCGGGCCGGACGGCGCGCGGCGGCGGCGCCCACACCACGTCCACCGGGTGGGACACCCCGTGCGCCTCCACCACAGGTGCGCCGCCGAGGAGTTCGGCCCAGGCCTCGGTGTCGGAGGTGGCCGAGGCGCAGACCAGCCGCAGTTCGGGCCGCAGCGCCGCCCGGACGTCCAGCAGGAAGGCGAGGGCGGCGTCGGCGTCCAGGTGCCGTTCGTGGCACTCGTCCAGGACGACCACGTCGACCCCGGGCAACTCCTGGTCGCGCTGGAGGCGTTGGAGCAGCACGCCGGTGGTGACGACCTCGACGACGGTCGAAGGCCCGACCTTACGGTCCCCGCGCACCGTGTAGCCGACCCGCCCGCCGACGGCCTCGCCGAGCAGCCAGGCCATCCGCCGGGCGGCGGCCCGTACGGCGAGCCGACGCGGTTCGGCGACCAGGACGCGCCGTACCGGACGGTCATCGAGCAGCCCGGCCAGGGCGAGCGGCACCAGCGTGGTCTTGCCGGTGCCGGGCGGCGCGGCGAGGACGGCGGTGCCGTGCTCCTCCAGCGCCCGGTGCAGGGCGGGCAGGGCGGTGCGGACGGGCAGGTCGCGCCAGGCCGGGTGCAACAGGCTCAGCCCCGCTCGGTCACGAAGATCGCCGTGCCCGGGATCAGCCGTCCGCGCAGCGGCGACCAGCCGCCCCACTCCTGCTCCAGGTCGGCCGGCCACTCGGGCTCGACCAGGTCGATCAACCGGAAGCCGGCGCCGACCAGTTCGCGCACCCGGTCGCCCAGGGTGCGGTGGTGCTCGACGTAGGTGGCGCGGCCCTGCTCGTCCTGCTCGACGTACGGGGTGCGGTCGAAGTAGGAGGACATCGCGGTGAGGCCCTCGACGCCGGGCTCGTCGGGGAAGGCCCAGCGGATCGGGTGGGTCACCGAGAACACCCAGCGCCCGCCGGGCCGCAGCACCCGGTGCACCTCGCGCATCAGCCGGTCGGTGTCGGCGCTGAACGGGACGGCGCCGTAGGCGGAGCAGGAGAGGTCGAAGGAGGCGTCGGCGAAGGGCAGCACGGCGGCGTCGGCCTGGACGACCGGGACGGGCTCGGCGCCGCGGCCGAGGTCGATCCGGCGGGAGTGCTGGAGCTGGCGGTAGGAGATGTCCAGGGCGACCGGGCGGGCGCCCCGGGCGGCCAGCCAGCGGGAGCACTGGGCGGCGCCGGCGCCGATCTCCAGCACGTCCTTGCCCGCGACCTCGCCGAGCAGCCGGGCGTCGGCCTCGTCGAGGCCCTCGGGGCACCAGGTGAAGCGGTCGTCGCCGAGGAACTCGCCGTGCTCGTCCTGGTACTCGTCGGCGTTGCGGTCCCACCAGTGCCGGCTGGCCCGGCTGCTCTCCCCGACGTCGGCCGTGCGCCGCACCGCGTCGTCGCCTGTGTCGTCCTCGTCAACGGATGCGTCAAGATCGTGAAGGGACGACTGGGGGGTGGTGGCCACGGTGACAATGCCCATCGCGTAGGGTATGGAGTGCGGAAGCGCCGCTGCCGCGAACCGGCCCCGTCAGGGTGCCGGATCCTGGCGGTGGCATCCGGGGAAGGGCCCCTTCGAGCGCCACCGCGAGGTGCGCAATCGGAGGATATGGCCTGATCCGTACCGGGCTCCACCGTCTTGCCTCTCTTGGCGTTGACCGTGCCTGGCCGTCCCCGTATGCTACAAGTTGCGCTGCGGGCCTGCGCGCCTCGGACGGAGCAGGTCGCGCTCGCATCTGTCGAAGACCCCACGGTCGCAAGACGGACGCCGGTTCTCGTTGGACGAGATCTTCCGGTGTGCCGTGTTCTTGGCTGTCCGGCTTTCGGTGGGAGCGATACGGGCCCTCCGCGTGGCATTACCTACGACTTTCATGTCCGTACCGGAGCCCTTTTCCTAATGACGAGCCCCACCGACTCCTCCCTCAGCACCACCCCGCAGGTCGCGGTCAACGACATCGGCGACGCGGAGGCCTTCCTCGCCGCCATCGACGAGACCATCAAGTACTTCAACGATGGCGACATCGTCGAGGGCGTCATCGTGAAGGTCGACCGTGACGAGGTCCTCCTCGACATCGGTTACAAGACCGAGGGCGTCATCCCGTCCCGCGAGCTCTCGATCAAGCACGACGTTGACCCGCACGAGGTCGTCGCCGTCGGTGACAACATCGAGGCCCTGGTTCTCCAGAAGGAGGACAAGGAGGGTCGTCTCATCCTGTCCAAGAAGCGCGCTCAGTACGAGCGTGCCTGGGGCACGATCGAGAAGATCAAGGAAGAGGACGGCATCGTCACCGGTACCGTCATCGAGGTCGTCAAGGGTGGTCTCATCCTCGACATCGGCCTCCGCGGCTTCCTCCCCGCCTCGCTCGTCGAGATGCGTCGCGTCCGCGACCTCCAGCCCTACGTGGGCAAGGAGCTCGAGGCCAAGATCATCGAGCTGGACAAGAACCGCAACAACGTGGTCCTGTCCCGCCGTGCCTGGCTGGAGCAGACCCAGAGCGAGGTCCGCCAGACCTTCCTCACCACCCTGCAGAAGGGCCAGGTGCGCTCCGGCGTCGTCTCCTCGATCGTCAACTTCGGTGCCTTCGTGGACCTGGGTGGCGTCGACGGCCTGGTGCACGTCTCCGAGCTGTCCTGGAAGCACATCGACCACCCGTCCGAGGTCGTCGAGGTCGGCCAGGAGGTCACCGTCGAGGTTCTCGACGTTGACATGGACCGCGAGCGCGTCTCCCTGTCGCTGAAGGCGACCCAGGAGGACCCGTGGCAGCAGTTCGCCCGTACCCACCAGATCGGCCAGGTCGTTCCGGGTAAGGTCACCAAGCTGGTTCCGTTCGGTGCGTTCGTCCGCGTGGACGAGGGCATCGAGGGTCTGGTCCACATCTCCGAGCTGGCCGAGCGCCACGTCGAGATCCCGGAGCAGGTCGTCCAGGTCGGCGACGAGATCTTCGTCAAGGTCATCGACATCGACCTCGAGCGTCGTCGCATCAGCCTGTCGCTGAAGCAGGCCAACGAGGCCCTGGGTGCCAACCCGGCCGAGGTCGAGTTCGACCCGACCCTGTACGGCATGGCCGCCTCCTACGACGACCAGGGCAACTACATCTACCCGGAGGGCTTCGACCCCGAGGCGAACGACTGGCTGCCCGGCTTCGAGAAGCAGCGTGAGGAGTGGGAGCGCCAGTACGCCGAGGCGCAGGCCCGCTTCGAGCAGCACCAGGCCCAGGTCATCAAGAGCCGCGAGGCCGACGCCGAGGCCGCTGCCGAGGGTGGCGACGCCGTCGCCGCCGCTGCCGGTGGCTCCTACTCGTCCAGCAGCGACGAGGGCTCCGGCGCCCTGGCCTCCGACGAGGCCCTGGCCGCCCTGCGCGAGAAGCTGGCCGGTGGCCAGAGCTGAGGCTCTCGTCCCCGCTAGCTGACAGCTAGGCAACGGGCCCCACCCGGATTTCCGGGTGGGGCCCGTTGGTTTTTCTGCGCCTGTTCGCCTGTTCGCCTGTTCGCCTGTTCGCCTGTCCGCCTGTTCACCTCGTCGCCCGTTCGCCTGGGCTCCTCCTCGCCGGCGTTTTTCGGCGACTGTTTACCTGCCCTTCGTTTCCCGCTTTGACTTATGTGTGGTTTATGTGAAGAGAAATGTGAGATGAGGCTCATTGGCCTGCTATAGGCCGGAGTTCGGGTTGCACCTACATTGAGTGGAACTGCCCGAAAGGCTCCTTCATGCGCAACCGCTCCTCCGCCCCCACCGCAGTGGTCGGCGGCCGGCTCGCCGCGATCGGCCGGTTCTGTTTCCGCCACCGCCGCTGGGTCCTCGGCTTCTGGGCCGTCGTCCTGGTCGTCGGGGTCCTGATCGGGGGACGGGTCTTCGAGGGCTCGGTGGCCGGAGCCTCCTCCGCGACCGCCGAAGCGGACCGGGGCAGCGCCGTGGTTTCCGCGGCCGATCCGGTCAAGGGCACCGTGACGGCGGTGGTGGACGGCAAACCGGTCGGCGACCCGGCCGTGCGCGCCGCCGTCGAGCAGGCCGTCACCGAGATCGCCGCCCTGCCCGGGGTCTCCTCCGCGCAGGACGCCTACGGCGCCGACCCGGCCCAGGCCGCGCTGAGCGCCACCGACGGGACGGCGAGCCTGGTCACCGTACGGATGGCCGCCACCTCGACCTCCGCGCAGACCGACGCGGTCACCCACCGGCTGGCCGCGCTGAACGGCGCCGGCGGGGCGCACGTGACCGTCGGCGGGGACCTGGTGCTCCAGCAGGAGGTCAAGAAGCAGACCGAGAGCGACACCCGCTTCGGCGAGATGGTGACCCTGCCGCTCACCCTGGTCGTCATGGTGCTGGTCTTCGGCGGCCTGGCCGCCGCCTCACTGCCGGTGATCGGCGCCATCGCCTCGATCGGCGGGGCGCTGCTGGCCATGTTCGGGTTCAGTCAGATCATGGACATCGACACCAGCGTGCTGCCGATCGCCACCGTGCTGGGGCTCGGGCTCTCGATCGACTACGCCCTGTTGATGGTGAACCGTTTCCGCGAGGAACGCGGCCACGGCGCGGGCATCGCCGCCGCCGTCGAACGCACCGCCGCGACCGCCGGGCGCACCGTCGCCTTCTCCGGACTGACCGTCGCCGTCGCGCTGTCCGGCCTGTTCGTCTTCACCAGCCCGGTGCTCGGCGCGGTCGCCGCGGCCGGGGTGAGCGTGGTGGTGATCGCGGTCGCGGCCGCGCTGACCCTGGTCCCCGCGCTGCTCGGCTTCGCCGGCTCCCGGATCAAGGCGCCCGCCGCGCCCGTGCCGGACGAGGGCTTCTTCAGCCGGACCGTCCGCCGGGTCCGCAAGCGGGCGGTGCTCGTCGCGCTCGCCTGCGTGGCGGTGCTGATGGCGGCCGGGGCGCCGTTCCTCCACGCCGAGATGCGCAGCTCCGGCGCCGCCGTGCTGCCCGCCTCCTCGGCCGGGCGGCAGGTCGCCGAGACCGTCGACCACCGCTTCCCGCAGGTCGCGGCCGCGCCGATCACCGTGGTGGTCGAGGGCGGCGCCCAGGTCGCCCAGGCGTACGCGGACGACGTGGTCGCCAAGCTGCCAGGGGTGAGCGGGGTGCGAGCGGTGACCCCGGTCGGCGACAAGGTGTCCACCGTGGACGTCCTGGTGCACGGCGACCCGCAGGGCGCCGGGGCCAAGCAGGTGGTGGACGAGCTCCGGGCCGACCGGGGCGGGCTGAAGACCTACGTGACCGGCGGCGCGGCCTCGGTGGTGGACTTCAAGGACGAGCTGCTGTCGCGCGGGCCGTGGGCGCTGGGCCTGGTCGCGGCCGGGACGCTGGTGCTGCTGTTCCTGATGACCGGCTCGCTGGTGATGCCGATCAAGGCGCTGCTGATGAACCTGCTCTCGCTGGGCGCCTCGCTCGGCGCGCTGACCCTGGTGTTCCAGGACGGGTGGTTCAGCGGGCTGCTCGGCTTCAGCCCGACCGGCGGGCTGGAGACCTTCATCCCGGTGCTGGTCTTCGCCTTCGCCTTCGGGTTGTCGATGGACTACGAGGTGTTCCTGCTCGCCCGGATCAAGGAGCTGCACCAGCGCGGGCACAGCTGTACCCGGGCGGTGGAGCTGGGCGTCCAGCGCAGCGGTCGGATCATCACCTCGGCGGCGATGCTGATGGTGATCGTCTTCGCGGGCTTCGCGGCCGGGGACATGCTCATGGTCAAGCAGATGGGCATCGCGCTGGCGGTGGCGGTCGCGGTGGACGCCACCCTGGTGCGCTGCCTGCTGGTACCCGCCGCGATGAGCCTGTTCGGCGAGTTCAACTGGTGGGCGCCGGCCCCGCTGAAGCGGCTGCACAAGCGCTTCGGGCTGAGTGAGCACGTCGAGCTGCCCTCGCTGGAGCAGCCGGCGGTCCCGGCGCAGCGGCCGGAGCTGGTGGGGTCAGCTCAGGCGGTGTAGCAGCTCGACGCTCGCGCGCAGCTGGGCCCGTTCCTCGGCGGTGAGGCGGGACTCGATGGCGGTCGCGATGTGGTGCTCGCGACGGGCCCGCTGGTCGAGCAGGGCGGTGCGGCCGGCCTCGGTCGCGGCGATCAGCTGCTTGCGGCCGTCGGTGGGGTGGGGCTGCTGGGCGACCAGCCCGGCCTCGCTCATCAGGGCGACGGTGCGGGCCATCGACTGGTGGCGCACGCGCCGGCGTTCGGCGAGTTCGGCGACGGTGTAGGAGCGTTCGTCGCGGACCAGCAGGCCGAGGACGGCGGCCTGGTTCGGCGGCAGTTCGTCGCTGTCGCGCAGGGAGCGGACCAGGCTGCCGAGGGCGGTGCGCAGGTCGGCGGCGAGTTCCAGGGTGTCCGGGTGTGGTGCTTCGCGAGGCATGGGAGCAGTCTATCCGGAATTTACACAGCAAAACTGTACAGTCATGCTGTATGGTTTTGGCCATGCGAATCACCAAGTTCGGACACGCCTGCGTACGCATCGAGCACGACACCACCACCGTCGTCGTCGACCCGGGGGCCTTCACCGACCCCGCCGCACTGGCCGGGGCGGACGCCGTCCTGATCACCCACGAGCACATGGACCACTTCGAGGAGTCCCGGCTGCGCGCCGCGCTGGAGGCCCACCCGGCCCTGCGGGTGTGGACCAACAGCACCGTCGCCGCCCAGCTGGAGGGCGTCGGGCAGCGGGTCACCGCGGTCGGCGAGGGCGACGCCTTCGAGATCGCCGGGCTCGGCGTCTCGGTGCACGGCGAGTGGCACGCGGAGATCCACCCGGACGTCCCGCGGGTGAAGAACATCGGCTTCCTCTTCGACGGCCGGCTCTTCCACCCCGGCGACGCCTTCACCGTGCCGCCGCACGCCGTGGACACCCTGCTGCTGCCGCTCGCGGCGCCGTGGAGCAAGGCCGGCGAGGTGGTCGACTACGTCCGGGAGGCGGGCCCGCGCGTGGCGGTGCCGGTCCACGAGGCGACGCTCAGCCCGATCGGGCACATGGTGGCCACCCGGCTGCTCGGGCCGGACGGGCCGGGCACCGGCGCGGAGCTGACCGTGCTCGGCGAGAAGGAGAGCCTGGAGCTGGGCTGAGGGACGCCGGTTGAGGGATTGCGGGTGGCGGGCTCGAGCTGCCGGGCCCGTACTGACGGGCCCGAGCGGCCACCGGTAGCCTGACGCCATGCTGAAGATCGGACTGACGGGTGGCATCGGCGCGGGCAAGAGCGAGGTGTCCCGGCTGTTCGCCGCGCGTGGCGCGGTGATCGTGGACTCCGACCTGATCGCCCGCGAGGTGGTCGCCCCCGGGACGGACGGTCTGGCGGCCGTGGTCGCCGAGTTCGGCCCGCAGGTGCTGCGCGAGGACGGCACGCTGGACCGCCCGGCCCTCGGGGCGGTCGTGTTCGGCGACCCGGAGCGGCTCCAGGCGCTGAACGCGATCGTTCACCCGCTGGTGCGGGCCCGCTCCGCCGAGCTGGAGGCGGCGGCCGCGCCGGACGCGGTGGTGGTGCACGACGTGCCACTGCTGGCCGAGAACGGGCTGGCGCCGTTGTTCGACCTGGTCGTGGTGGTGGACGCCGCCGACGAGGTGCGGCTGGACCGGCTGGTGCGGCTGCGCGGGATGGCCGAGCAGGAGGCCCGGGCCCGGATGGCCGCGCAGGCCACCCGGGAGGACCGGCTGGCGATCGCCGACCTCGTGATCGACAACGGCGGGCCGCTGGAGGCGCTTTCGGCGCGGGTCGGCGAGGTGTGGGCGGAGCTGGCGAAGCGCGCCGCAGCTTAGGGCCCGTCCTGGGTTCAGGCCGTGCCGGGGCTCGGACGGTGCTGGGGCTCAGGCCGTGCTGAGCGGCAGTCGGGCCCGGACGGCGAAGCCGCCCTCGGGCGTCGGTCCGGCGTGCAGGGTGCCGCCGAGGTCGTCGGCGCGGGTGCGCATGCCGTCCAGGCCGTGCCCGCCGGAGGGTAGGCCGGGGCCCGTACCGGCCGGCCCGGCGGGGGAGTTGACCACCGTCAGGCGCAGCCCGTCCGGGGCGACCTCGACCGTGACGGCCACCTCGGCCGCCGGGGCGTGCTTGTGGGCGTTGGTCAGGGCCTCCTGGACGATCCGGTAGGCCGCGTACTGCACCGCAGGCCCGGGCGCGGGCAGCCCCTCGTCCGGGCCGGTGAGTGTCAGGCCCACCGCCAGCCCGGCCTGCCGGGACTCCTCGACCAGGGTGGGCAGGCCGCCCAGCGAGGGCGCCTGGTCGGAGGCCGGGGTCAGCACCCCGAGCAGGCCGCGCAGTTCGGTGAGCGCCTGCAGCCCGAGCGTGCGGATCAGGCCGAGGGTCTCCCGGACGGCGGCCGGGTCGTCGGCCTGGGCGATCTGCCCGGCGCCGGCGTGCAGGGTGATCAGCGAGACCCGGTTGGACACCACGTCGTGCATCTCCCGGGCCAGCCGGGCGCGCTCGGCGGCCGCGGCGCGCTCCTCGGCGTGCTCGCGGGCCTCCGTCAGCAGCCGGTTCCGCTCGGCGAGCACGCTCACCGTACGGGCGCGCTGGTGGGCGGTGAGCCCGAGGGCGAGCGGGACGGCGCCGAAGACCATCGGGTCCTCGACCAGATTGGCCAGCGCGGACGGGGTGCTGACGTCCCCGAGGTCGAAGGGGACCAGCAGCCGCAGCTCGGAGAGCGCCGCCAGGGCGTACAGCAGCGGATTGGCGCCGCGCCGCGCGGCCAGCCCGTACAGGGCGACGGCGAGCGGGAGTTGGCCGCTCAGCAGGGTGGCCGTCGCGGTGGCCGCCGGGTAGCGGCGGCGGAACGCGAGGGCGAGGGCGCCGAAGGCCATCAGGCTCGCGTTGACGTGCGGGGAGGTGGTCGGGCCGAAGTCCGGGTCCTGCGCGGCGAGCGGGACGAGGATCAGCAGCACCACGGCGGTCGGCGCGAAGGTCCGGAGCGGGCGGGGCAGGCGCAGCGGCGGACCGGGCAGCGGTGCGGTGAGGTCGACGGCCGGCTGATCGGAGGGCTGGCGCATGAGGGGCATGTTTCCATACCCGGGGCGGTGCGGGACGATCATCGGATCGGGTGGCCGGTTGGTGACTCGTGCCGGGCCGGACGGTGTGCCCTGGCGGGTGTCCGGTCGGGCGTCCGGTCATGTGATCGAACAGGTGGTCGGGAGGGGACTGGAACGGGGTTTGCGGGGAATGGAGCATGGAGTGATGGATGATCGTTTTTCCTCCGGGCCGCCGACCGTGGTCCCGCTCCAGCAGTACGCCCGCGCCGAGCAGCAGGAGATCCTCGGCCCCGGCGAGGACCCGTACGGCGTCGCCTACACCGGGCTGACCTTCCTGCCCAAGGAGATCCACTTCGGCATCCGGGCCGCCGACGGCCGGCTCGTCGCCCACACCGGGCTGCTGCCGCTGCCGCTCACCGTCGGCGGCGTCGACCTGGAGGCGATCGGCGTCGGCGGCGTCTGCGTCGCCCCCGACCGGCGCGGCGGCGGCCTCGCCCAGGCCGTGGTCGGGGCCGCCCTCGACCACGGGCGCTCGCTCGGCTTCCGGTACGCGCTGCTGTTCTGCCGCCCGCCGCTGGCCGCGTTCTACCGGGGGCTCGGTTTCCGCGAGGTGGCCGAGGAGGTGACCGTCGAACAGCCCGAGGGGCGGCTCGCGGTGATGCCGCTGCGCACCATGTGGCGCCCCCTGGCGGAGGGCGCCGGCTGGCCGGAGGGGCCGGTACGGCTGCGCTCGCTCCCGATGTGACCGTCGCTCGGGCGAGCGCCCGCTCGGCCGGTGAGCCGTCGCCGACGCGGTGGCGGGCGAACGCCGGTGGCCGACACCACCCCCGTGGATGTCGGCCACCGGCGCGTCCGGGGTGTCCGTCGGCTGTCCCCGCGAGCGCCTCCCCGGCACCCGCGAGCACCCGCTAGGCACCCACGCGCGCCTCCTCGGCGTCCGCGGGCGCCTGCTCGGCGTCCGCCGCGTGGGCGACGGCGGCCGCGGCCAGGGCGCGGATCATCGGGTGGGCCCGGGTGCCGTCGCCGGACAGCTCGGGCTGGAACAGCGAGGCCAGGAAGAACGGGTGCTCCGGCAGTTCCAGCACCCGGACCTGGCCGGACTCGTCCGTGCCGCTGAAGCGCAGTCCGTGGGCGCGCAGCCGGTCCAGGTAGTCGGCGTTGAGGCCGTAGGCGCAGTGGTAGCGCTCCTGGGTGCGGGTGGCGCCCAGGGCGCGCTCGGCCAGGGTGCCGGGGGTGATCTCGACGGCGCCCTCGTGGCCGACCAGGGAGCAGCTGAGCGGGACGATCACCTGCTGGTCGAGGTCGGGGTGCTCCTCGCCGTGGACGGCGTCGGTGATGCCGCAGACGTCGCGCGCGTACTCCAGCACCGCGTGCTGGAACCCGCCGCAGGTGCCGAGGAAGGGGATGCCGCACTCGCGGGCGGTGCGCACGGCGGCCAGGGCGCCGGCCTCGCTGCGGTACGGGCTGCCGGGCAGCAGCCACACGGCGTCGAAGCCGTCGAGCGCGCCCGGTGCCCCGGCGTCCTCGGTGGGGATCCAGTAGGCGTCCAGGACGAGTTGGTCCTGTTCGGCGAGGGCGTCGAGCAGGCCGGGGATGCGGGCGTGGGAGCGGACGGCGGGGGAGCGGTCGCCGACCAGGGCGACCCGCGGGGTCAGGTAGGTCATGCGGCTATCCTGACTCCCAATCCGAGATCAGCGCCAACGATGATTTCTTACGTATCGATCAGATCGGTTGATGACCGCCGTGGATCCGCAGCAGCTGCGCACCTTCGTCACCGTCGCCCGCCTCGCCTCCTTCTCCGAGGCGGCCCGCGAGCTCGGCTACACCCAGTCCGCGGTCTCCCAGCAGATCGCCGCGCTGGAGGCGGACCTCGGCGCCGCCCTGTTGGTCCGCCGCCCGGTCGGCCCGACCGGGGCCGGGCGGCGGCTGCTGGAGCACGCCGCCCCGCTGCTGGTCCGGCTGGAGGCGGCGCGCGCCGACGTCGCACGCCTGGCCGGTGCCCCCAGCGCCCGGCTGGTGCTCGGCGCCACCCCGCTGGCGGTCGGGGCGGAGCTGGGGCGCGCGCTCGGCGAGGTGCGCCGGGCGTATCCGAGCGTCGAGCCCATCGTCCGGGTGCTCGCCCAGGACGTGCTGCCCGCCCAGGTCGCCACCGGCGAGGTCGACCTCGCGCTGATCGACGGCCTGGCCGCGCCCAGCGACCCGCTGCCGCTGCCCGAGGTCGGCCCGCTGACCACCGTCGCGGTGGACGAGCAGCCGGTCGCGGTCGTCCTGCCGGTCGGCCACCCGCTGGCCGGGCGCACCGGCGTCGCGCTCGCCGACCTGTCGGCCGCGCGCTGGCTCGACGCCCCCGACCTCACCCCGACCGCGGCCCGGCTGCGCGCGGCCGCCGGGACGGACGGCTTCCGGCCCGCCACCCGCTACCGGGGCACCGACGTGCACGGGCTGCTCGCCCTGGTCGCCACCGGCCACGGGCTCACCCTGCTGCCCGAGGCGGTGGTGGCGCGGGCACCCGGCGTCGCCTGCGCGCCGATCGCCGCGCCGCGGCTGGTGCACCGCACCGAACTGGTGCACGGCAGCCTGCCGGAGGGACCGGCGGCGCTGCTGGCACGGCTGCTGGTCGGGTAGGGCGCTCAGACTGCCGCCGCCCGTTGCCCGGTCGATGCCAGGAAGCCCGCCACGGTGCCCGCCAGCGCCACCGGGTCGTCCGGCCACGGGTGGTGGCCCGCGCCCGGCTGCACGGTGAGGGTGACGTCCGGGAAGAGTGACGACGCCTCGGAGGCCGACGCGGCGGTGGGCCACAGGTCCACCTCGCCGGCCAGGATCAGCACCGGGCAGGCGAGGGCGGCCAGGCTGCGCCGCAGGGCCTCGGTGTCGGGCGTGTAGTCCGCGTAGTAGTGCCCGCCGACCGGCTGGGCGTCACCCCGAGCGCGGTCTCCCAGCACCTCGGCGCCCTGCGCGGCGCGGGCCTGGTGGCGACCCGTCGGACCGGCCGGAACGCCCCGCACCTGCGCACGCGTGCGGGGGAAGGAGTTGACGGGCGGGTGAGCGCCGGGGGATGTGGAGGGGTGGTCACCACTCGTTCACGTCCCGGACCTGACGCCCGTGGTGCGGACGGTGCTGTCATGGGCACAGTCGCCCGGCGATCGGCCGGGCCGGCCCCTGGAGAGCGCCACATGATGTTCCGTCAGCGTCTCACCGTCGTCGCCGCGGCGGCCGCCCTCACCACCGCCGGGCTCGCCGCCGGTACCGCGCAGGCCGCCGCTCCGGCGAACCACAAGCCGGTCAAGTCCGGCACGCTCGCCGCGAGTTGTTCGCAGGCGCGGCTGCCGCTGCCCGATCCGTCCTGCACGCCGGGTGCGTACAACCCGGCGGTCACCCAGGCCACCATCGGCTCGACCATCTGCGTCTCCGGCTGGACCGCCACCGTGCGCCCGCCGGTCAGCTACACCAACGCGCTGAAGACGCAGCAGATCGCGCAGTACGGCTACGCGGACACCAACCCGGCGGACTACGAGGAGGACCACTTCGTCCCGCTGGAGCTCGGCGGCGCCCCGCGCGACCCGCGCAACCTGTGGCCCGAGCCGCGCTACGGCAGCCAGCCGGCGCAGAGCAAGGACTCGGTCGAGAACAAGCTCAAGACCGCGGTGTGCGGCCACAGAGTGACCCTGGCGGCCGCCCGCAGCGCGATCGCCAGCGACTGGACCACGGCGCTCAGCCGCCTGGGGCTGTGAGCGCGCCGAGCGTGTGAAAGTGTGCCGCCAGGCCCGTCCGGTCCCCTGTGCCGGACGGGCCTGACGGCCGTCTGTGGGTGCCTGCCGCGGTGCGGCAGGTGTTACTGGTGCCCGTCGCAGCCCGGGAAGGCCTCGCACAGCGGCGCCGACATGCCGGTGGCGACGTACTTGTCCTCCGGGCCCTTCCAGGCGTCCTTGGGCTGGGCGCCGGCCTTGGTGGTCGCCCAGACCGACAGCTCGCTGACCCACCCGCCGTCGGTGGTGACGTACTCGTGCAGCGTGGCGGTGGAGCCGTCCTGCTGCGGGATGGTCAGCACCGCGGCGAAGTAGGGCGCGTCCTGGGCGCTGTTGACCTTCACCGTCGCGCCGGGCGCGGTCTTGGCGCAGGCCTTGAGCGCGTCCGTCAGGTACCCCTTCGCCAGGTTGGTCAGCTGCTTGGTGCCGCTGCTGTGGGTCGGGTCGCCGTGCACCAGCAGGGTCTGCTGGGCGGTCCAGCGGTCGCCGCCGAAGCCGACCGAGGCCTTCGCGGCGACGCCGGTGAGCGGCCCCTCCTGGTCCTTGTCGGCCGCGGTGTGGCACAGCTCCATGCCCTTGAACGTGACCTCGCCGCTGACCGGCTTGGCGTTGGCCGCCAGCGGGGCGTAGTGGTAGGTCTCGTCCATCGGGATGCTCTTGGTGTCCATCCAGGCCTTGGCCGGGATGCCCTTGTCGTCGGCGCCGCCGGTGGGCTTGGCGGTGCCGCCCCCGGTGGGTGCCGCGGTGGCGCCGGTCGGCGCGGGGGCGGCGGTCTTGCCGCCGTCCTGGCCGCTGTTGTCCGGGCCGCAGGCGCTCAGGGCGCCCGCGCAGAGCAGGGCGGCGGCGGTGGCGGTGACCAGTCGAATGCTGCGCAACTGACGAATCCTCGGGTGTCCGGTGTCGTGGGTCGGGGCCTGGTGCGGAGGTGCGTCGACCGTCCGTCCTCGCCGACCGGTCGACCCGTGGCTGCGGGCACTCGGCATGGCTGTTCCTCCCCCGTTTCGTGCTGCCGTCCGGCCCCCTGGCTCCGCAGCCCACCACTGGTCTGAGGGACGGTCAGAGCAGGTGCTGCGTCGACGGCGGACGAAACCTATGACACGGGGGCGCCGGGAGCAAAGCGGGATTTCTCCAGGGGGTCGGGGGACAGCGGCAGTTGCAGCGGGCTGGTGGTGAACATGTGTGCGGGCGTGGCGGAAGCGATGGGTGGTGAGGGAGGGCCGTGCGGTTCCACCGCCCCTGGTCGGACCCCGCCCGGTGCGGTGGATCTCCGTGTCGGGCGCCCGGTTCGGCGGTGGATCGTGCCCGTCCGGGACGGTGCCCGCCGGGTGCGCCGGAGCGCCCGACACCAAGGCTTTCCCTGGTGGCGGGCGAGTGTGATCCCACCCACGATGCGTATCCGGGCCGTACGCGGAGGGTGCGCGGTGCGGGTACGGCTGGGACGGAATCCGGACGGAATCCGGACCCGGCCGTTACGGGGAGGGGCCGCCGGGGACGGCCCTCCGCTACGGGTGGGTCCCCGGGACGCCGAGCTGCTGGGCGAGCCAGGGCAGGGCCTGGGTGAAGGTGGCGGCGCCGGTCTGCCAGGAGTGCTTGCCGGAGCCGACGGAGCTGGTGGTGCGGATGCCGTCCTTCTTGGCGGCCGCCTCCAGGGCCTTGGCGGACTCGATCTGGCCGTGCTCCTCGTCGCCCTGGCCGAAGTAGCCGGAGACGCCCTGGTACTTGGGATGGTGGGCGAGCACGGTCAGCGGGTCGTGGGCCGCCCAGGCCGCGGCGTCGCCGCCGTACAGCTCCTGGACGGTGTGGTCCTTGTCCCCGATGTACGGGCCCTTGTCGCCGGAGAAGTCGCCGAAGTGGGTGAAGAGGTTGGGGTGCTCGACGACCAGGTCGACGGCGCAGGTGCCCCCCATCGACCAGCCGGCCACGCCCCACTTGTGCGGGTCGGTGGCCGCGTTGAAGGTCTTCTGGACGAACGGCGGGACGTCCTTGACCAGGTGGCTCTCGGAGTTGCCGTGCGGGCCGTCCACGCACTCGGTGTCCACCCGGAAGCCGCCGGTGGCGTCCACGAAGACCAGGATCGGGGCGAAGCCGTTGTGCTTGGCGGCGAACTCGTCGGCGGTCTTCACCGCGTTGCCGGAGCGGATCCAGTTGTCGGGCGCCGCGAACTCGCCGCCGATCATCTCCAGCACCGGCAGCTTGGGCCGGTTCTGACTGCGGAACCAGGCGGGCGGGAGGTAGACCAGCTCCTGGCGGTGGGTGAAGCCGCTCGCGGTGTCCGGGATGTCGACCTGGACGATGCGGCCGGTCCTGGTCTTGCCGTGGATCTTGGCGAGCTCGGCCAGGGTGATCTGGTCCGGCAGCGGCTGGCCGCTGAGTTCGCCGATCGCGTCGTCGATCGTCGGGTAGTAGCCGGTGGCGATGTTCACGCTGTTCGCGGCGCAGAACAGCGCCAGCACGGCGGTCGGCGCCACCAGGGCCCGCCGCCACCACTTCGCGCCCCGCCAACCGAAGCCCAGCACGCTGAACGCGGCGATCGCCACCCCGCTCCACAGCCACACCCCGAACGGGATCGGATCGGTGATCCCGGCCAGGGTGAGCACGCCGACGGCGAGGAGCGCGGTGATCGCCAGCGCCGTCCCGAGCGCGATCGGCCCCCACTTGCGCTGCCAGGTCCGGTCCCGCCAGCCCACCGCGGTCAGGAACAGGGCGAGGGCCGCGGCCTGGACCGTCCAGGGGAACCAGCCGTCGAGCAGGGAGACGTTCATGCGCGGAGGCTAGGCGGGGGAGATGAGAGGGGGGTTAGAGGCTGGGAGACCGCTGGGCGCCGGCTGAGCGCCGGCTGGGAGGCGCCCAGGGCGACCCGTGGCAGAAGGTGCTCGCGCCGTGTGCCGGGATCGGCGTCAGCGGGGTCACCTGCGGCACCGGCTTCGTCGACCGAGGCGAATGCGTCAAGGCATCAACGTCGCCGATCCCCAGGTGCGGCAGCGGAACCAAGGGCATCCAGGTCACTGTGCGCTGGGCGGCCCCGCGGGGTGCGCGGGGCCGCCCCCGGAGAGCTGTGTCAGGAGGCTGCCCGATGCCGCCCCCGGCTCACGTTTGCTCGCCGTGTAGTGCACGAACCCGTCCGACGCGACGATGCGGGAGAACCCGGCCTTGGCCAGCACCCGGCCGGAAGCGGGATTGCCGGCGCGGTGCTTGGCCCCGACGGAGGCGAGGTGCAACGTATCGAACGCGCGGGCCAGAAGTTCGACGGCGGCAGCGGTGGCGAATCCGTGGCCCCAGGCGTCCTCGCGCAGGATGTAACTCAACCTGCCCTCGGTGGTCGTCGTGTCGAGTTTGACGATGCCCAGAAGGTTGCCGTCCACATCGATTCCGAGGACGTGCTGGACGCGCGGATCCTCCTGAGCCCATCGGATGGCCTTGTTCACGTATCGATGCGCCTCGGCGAATCCCATCTCCGCACGTCCGAGGTGACGGACGGAAGCACCGCTGTAGATCCGGCGGACGGCGTGGGCGTCGTCGATCGAGAGCTCCCGCAGGATCACAGTTCCTCCAGGACGACGGCGAGTTCGGCGGCCGTGGGGCGGTCCTGGGCGCGTGAGAGCAACACCGGCCGCAGCACGTCCTGGAAAGGCGGCCAGGGCTCGTCGGTGTGGAGCGGAATCGTGCCGGCGGCGATGGCGGCTCGGCGCGCGGACGGGCCGACATCGGGGCCGATCCCGGCGGCTTCGTAGTCGAGCGGCCACCGGCCGGTGAGGCACGTCCACAGTGTCCCCGCGAGGGCATAGACGTCGGAGTCGACCGTCGTCCTCACCGGGCGCTCGCCGGACTCGACGGTGGCGGCCAGCTCGGGGGCGACCAGGTGGGTGATGCCGCCCTGGAAGTTCGGCGACGGTGGGAAGACGGGTGACCAGGCCCAGGACAGATCGAGCAGCTTCGCGCCGTGGCCGGTGTGGACGCCGTGGGCGGGTTGCAGGTCGCCGTGGACCCATCCAGCGGCGTGAAGTCCGGCGACGGCCTGGCAGAGCTCCACGGTTCCGGAGGGGCTTGAACAGGTCCCAGGTGGACGGTCCCGTGAACCAGGGCGTGACGTACCAGACTCCGTCGGCGTACCGGCCGACGGTGACGGTGTAGCTGGGGAGATGGTCCAGGACGGCGCCTTCCCGAGCGGTGATCTCCTCGCCCTCGCCGTACCCGGCCTTGATGGCCACGGTTGCCACGGCTCCCGTCGCTTTCCAGACGGCCGAGCCGCGTCGATCGGTGACCTCGGAGATGCTCACTGGTCCGCAGATAGCCTCGGCTGCCTTCACTGCTTCGTCAGGGCAGGTAGTGAACTCGCCCATGCTCGTACCGCCTTCCAGTCACAGGGGATGTGCTCGAACACGTCGCGGCCGTCGTCGTCAGCCCCGGCGAGGGCCCTCGCCATGTCGGGTGTGCTTGCGAGGAATCGGGGATCGCGTGACTTGACTGCCGCTCGCACGGGGAGGAACGAGAAAGGGGCCGGGGGGATTGCGCGGCCGAAGCTGTCAGTCTCGGATCGACCGGCGGAGAACTTGCCTAGCAGCACGCCCACGGGTGCGTACAGGTTTCGGAGGGCCCAGTAGGGCCGGCGCATCAGTTCGTGGTGGTCAGTGTCCGGAAGCGAGCCGAGGATCACCAGGTTTTCGCAGGTGAGGACACCATGTCGGCGGCCCTTCATGAGCCTGATCCTCTCAGCGGCCTGAACGCCGGAATGGAACAGCTCGGCTTCGACGGCGGATCGGTCAGCGGAGGCGATCTCGTAGACCGTCCATCTGGTCAGCCGCCGATCCACGGACGGAGCCAGGAACGGACAATGTTCGCTCATCGCGGTGACGTATGCGGATACGTCCACGCTGGTGGGGTTCTCGGACCGGCCTTCGACGAGGCGGAGCGCCCCGGCCGTGGGACGGGGCGCTCCGCCGGTGAGCGGGCTGGTCATGCGGTGGTCTTCTCCGGGACCACGTCGCCGTCGCCGGGCGCCGGGGAGCAGTCCCATTCCGCCCAGACCTGCCCGGTCTCGCGGTATCGGGCCAGGGCCTCGGTGTTGACCGAGCCGTCGGCCTCGGTGAACCAGATCTGGGGGAGGGGCCCGTACGCCTTCTCGTAGGCGGTGATCCAGGAGATGAAGCCCTCCCCCTTCACGGGGGAGTGGCGGAGGAGGCGACCAGCGTGCTGGGTGGTGAAGGCGGCGTGGGCCTCGGGGTCTTCCAGGAGCCGGTGCCACGCCGCGTCGATGGCGGTGGAGAACATCTGCGGCGCAGTCTGTCCGGTGTCGAGGAACCGGGCGGCGATGCTGAAGAACCGGCCCAACTCGGCCAGTTCGGTGGAGGTGTGGATGGGGCTCTGAGTGGCACGGGACACGGAGGTCTCCTTGCGGTTGAGGGTGCTCCCTGTGGAGGGGCACCGTCGACGCTACGGAGCAACGCCACGCGGTATCAAAGAAGTTGCGCCATCTTGCGCAGATTCATCCAAGCGCATCGATGGCCGAGATGATGATCCGACGAGCCTCTGCCCCGTAAACCGCCATGCTTCCCAGCGTGGCGAACGTTCGCGTGTAGTCGGAGATCTCGCGGGGCTGGGTGATGCGGAGATATCCGGAGGTCAGCTCGACGGCGACTTCAGCCTCATCGAACATGTAGAAGTCCTCGACGGGCAGTTGGGGCCGATGACAGCCGGTGGGGATGATGCCAAGACTGACGAACGGGCCGGAGGCGGCGGTGATCAGACGGTCGAGCTGACCTGCCATGGTTTCGGTGTCGCATACGGCGGCTCGGAGTACGTACTCCTCGACCAGCAGGCCGAATCGGTGACGGCCAGAGAACAGCATGCGTTGACGCTCTAGCCGGGCTTCCACAGCGCCTTCGACGTCATCGACGGGGACGCGATCGTGTTGGATCGAGCGCAGCACGGCAGTCGTGTACTCGGGTGTCTGCACCATGCCAGGAATGACCCGGCTTGCGTACACGCGGAAGAGCTTGGTGCGCTGGTAGAGCGAGACCACGGACTCCTGAGCGGCCCGCAACCCCGTGCGCTCCATGCGACGCCACTCCGTGTACATCGACTCGACGGCGCGGGCCGTGGCGATGAGGTCGGAGATCTGGTCCTCGGCATTGCAGGCAGCACACCAGGCACGGAGATCATCCTCGGACGGAACGGACTTACCACTCTGGATGCGGCTCGTCTTGGCGGGATGCCACCCGCACCGGGCAGAGAGCTCGTCGCCTGTGAGCCCGGCGTCCTTGCGGATCCCGACCAGCCGGTTGGCGAGCGCCTTGCGGGCCTCGACCACGCTGGACGACGGGGACGACGACATGTGTGAACTGCCCGGTACCGGTGGTGAATCAGACGGTGTACTGCGCGTGCGGGACGGCGCGATCCCAGACCGCCTCGAAGGAGGCGGAGACCATCTTCACCGTGGCCGGGTCCTCGTTGAAGTCATGGCCGGCCCAGTCACCGTCACCGGTGAACCAGTGGAAGAGAACCAGGCGGTCATCGATAAGCCAGAGATCGTTGCCCGGCAGTGCGAGGTCGGAGGCCAGTCGTCGGGGAAGCCAGCGGACTTGCTCGCCGAGCGCGACGTTGTGCCGTGCGGTGATGGCGTGCTCCCACCGGATGTAGTCGGTAACCGGTTCGGAGACGATTCGCGCGCGGCGCATGGCGACGCCGCGGGCGACGGTTTCCCTCACCAGGGCGGCCCAGGCCTGGTACTCCTCGGGCAGATCGTAGGCATCGGGCCGATCAACCGGCTGCCCCGCGCGCCAGTCGGCGAAGACCGGGTCGTCCATGTAGGAGTCCCGCATCTCCAGGTGGACCGCCGAGCGATCAGCGCTCCTCAGTAGTGCGCCAAAGTCCGGCACGTTCTGCGTCATCGCACACCTTCCGCAAGGCCGGAATCATCCGGACGGGGATACGGACGACGCCCTCGTGGTCCGGGACGCCGATGGGGTGATCAGGAACCCACTCGGTCTCGCTGATGGTGCGGAGCATGTCCGTGCCCGGGAGCCATCCCTGGATGACGATCTCCGCTTTCTCATCTTCAAGCCACACAGTCGGCGATCCGCCGTTGGGCGTGTCCGGGTCGATCCCGGTGAAACGTAGTGCCATGACTGCCCCTTCCGTGAAGTCGGTCGCGAGTCGTTGCGCCTCACACCGTTCCGCATACCTGATGGGGCGTCACGTCAGATTGGCGGCCCCGTGCTCGGCACGGGGCCGCCTGTGAGAGCGGAGGTCAGAGGGTGGTGGGGAAGTCGCCTGCCTGGATGGCCGTGACGAAGGACTGCCAGGCCTCGGGGGTGAAGCTGAGGGCCGGGCCGTGGGGGTCCTTGCTGTCGCGGACTGGGATGGTGCCGGTGATGCCGTCGGCTACCTCGACGCAGTCGCCCTGGCCGTTGCTGTATGTGCTCTTGCGCCACCTGGCGCTGCGGAATTCTTGATTCACGGGGAGTACTCCTCTGCGACTTCTCTCAACCATGTAATGGACCTCTCGGGTTGGACCGACGACGCCATGAGTCGGCGGAACGCGTCCTCGTGACGAGCGATTTCTTGAGGTCGTTCCGAGTAGATGCTGCTGGTGGTTGCCTCGGAGTAGGCCACGCTGCCTGGGATGTCATTGAACGAGAGGATGGAGAACGAGGCGCCCATGGCCGCGTGCGCGCCGGCAGAGAACGGCAGGACCTGAATCGTGATGTTGGGGCGTTCATCCGCCATCGTCGCGAGGTGATTCAACTGCTCGGCCATGGTTGGGTTGCCGCCAACTGGTCGCCGTATGACGGCCTCGCCGATAATTGCCCACAGCTGAGGCGGCTCGTGGCGATCGAGAATCTGCTGACGATCCATCCGCAGCGCGACTCGCCGTTCAACTTCCTCAGCGGATTCGGTTGGATTCATGGCCCGGATCACCTGCCGCGCGTAGGTCTCGGTCTGCAGAAGCCCTGGAACCAGCTCACACTGATACGTCTCGATCTTCGCGGCGTCCGACTCGAAGCCCACATAGGCGCGGAACCATTCCGGCAGTGCATCGCCGTACGCGTGCCACCAGCCCTGCTGACGGCTCTGGCGTGTCAGGCTGAGGAAGTGCTTCACCTCGTCTGGTGCTGAGACGCCGTAGTGAGCCAGGAGTTTCGCAGCATCGCGCTCCTGTAGTGGCACCAAGCCGCTCTCGATGCGGCTCAGCTTCGAAGCCGACCAACCCAGCGCGGCGGCTACGTCCTTGGCGTTCATCTCGCGCGACGCGCGCAACTTGCCAAGCTCGCCGCCGAGCCTACGCCGAAGCACTGTCGGACTGCTCATGCGTCACACTCCCTGGCCGTTCGCTTCCTTGCATAGTTTGCCACCCCTCCCAGAGCCCAACCGTGTTTCATGATCATGCAATTGCTTCATGGAGGCAGTTGCATGCAACCCTGTCGGGGCATGCTACCGGGAGTAGTTCTTCGGGTCGTCTGAGTGATCTCGATGGGCCTGTCGCCGGGCATTCCTATGCCTCCGCCCGGCCGTCACATGGCTTCAACCCCTGTCCCTGGAAAGTGACTTCGCCATGTCTCGAAATTCCTCGACCATCTGGTTGCCGCGCAGCCGTCGCTCGCCCGCCATCGCGCGTCAGCGACTCTCCGTCCTCCTCTCCTCCGTCCCGGGCGGGGAGTGCTACCTCGACTCCGGCCTCGTGGTCGCCACCGAACTCGTCACCAACGCCGTCCTGTACGGCACCCCGGTGGGCCGCCTCATCTACTTCGCGCTCGACGTCGATGCCACCCGACTCCGGATCGAGGTCCACGACGCCCTGGGCGACCGCCTCCCCGCCCTCTCCGCGCCCGGTCTCGACGGCGAGACCGGGCGCGGCCTCCGCCTCGTCGACTCGCTCACCAAGCGGTGGGGCTGCTGCCCGCGTCGGCCCGTCGGCAAGATCGTCTGGGGCGAGGTGATCGCGTGAGAATCGACCACGACATCCTGGTGGAGATCCCCGGCATCAAGTCGCCGGCCGTCCGCGTCCTCAACCCCTCGACCCTCGAAGCGATCTGGGAGTCGATCCGCTTCCTCCCGATGTCCCGTGCCCAGCTCCAGCTGCTGGAGCGCCAGTTCACTGGCCCCTGCGCCGAGCGTGACGTCATCCGCCACCTCGCCGCGAACCCCGTCCTCGTCCTCTCCGTCGGCGAGCGCGAGGTGCGCATCAGCTGGGCGAACCCGACCGAGGGGTCCGCGTGATCGACCACATCCGGGACTGGTGGTTCCGGCGCTGCCCCCGTACTCGCGTCGCCCGCCTCCTGCGTGCCGAGCGGCGCCGCCTGGACGCGGAGCTGGCGCTGTGGTTGCCCGAGGCCTCTGAGGCTGTCCGCCGACGCCTGCTCGCCTCGATCGAGGACGGTGACTCCACCTGATCGCGCCCACCCTCGCGTGCTAGATTTGAACGCGCTCAAAGGGGTGGGGGAAAGCATGACCGTGGTTCCCGCGAGCGCGCGGTGGTCGGCCGGGGTGGCGGTTGCCGTGTGCGTCGTGCCCTCGGTGCTCATCGCGGTGACGTGCCGCGGGGTCGATCTGCGGCTCTTCCTGTGCGCGGTCGGGCTGTTGGCCGCCGTCGTCTGTGCGGTGCCGGTCTTCTACCGTCGCCAGGACCGGTTCCGGGTGGCCTGTGCGGCGGCCGGGTTCACGGTCGCCGGGGTGTGGGTGCCGTTGCTGATCCTCGGCCTCCTGGCGGTCCTGTCCTTGGGCGGTTGGGCCTGGTACCTCGCGTATCTGTTCATGCCGGTCTCGGCGATCGCCGCGCTGATCGCCGCCTTCCAGCGGGCTCGCGGGCCCGAGTGCGGCCGGGTGGCGGTGGCCTTCGGGTGGTCGGCGGCGGCCGCCTCGGTCGCCTGCTGGTTCCCGCTGGTCGCCTGAGGCCGGTCGACCCGACGCGGCGTCGGGCCGACCGGCCTCATCGCTTCGCGGTCAGCCGGCGACGACGGTGGCCGTGGTCCTGGCGCGCGTGAGCTCGGCGTCGGCGATGTAGGCGGAGAGGTCCACCGGGGACTTGGTCCACGCACCGTCGGGCGAGGCGGCACTCACCGGTACGGTCGCGGTCGACAGCACGCCGGTGCAGGGAACGTGGACCGAGCCACGGCCCGACGTGCCGGCCTGCGAGGCCTGCACGGTGATGGCGGCGAACTGGAAGTCCGCCAGGCACCGGTAGGTGACCGAGACGTTCAGCGTCTGCCCGGCATCCGCCACGACGGCGCTGTTGACGCCTATCGAGAGGGTCCCGGCGTGCGCGGGCGCGGTGGCGAGGGCCACGCCGACCGTGGCGAGGGCGGGGACGGCCAGGAATCGGGCGAACTTCGTACGAATGGATGCGCTCATGACAGCCTTCTCTCGGCAACGGTGGCATCGGGCATGACGAGGTGCTCGCGGTGAGCTCCCGCGCCCCATGCTGCTCTCCGCTGCGGGCCGGGGTGTCAGGAGGGTTGGTAGACGTCTGAAATGGCGCCGCGATGTGGCGTGGAGTCGCTCCGGCCTCGTGTCAAGATCACCAGCTGTTCACGGTCGGGACCGGCCGCTGGACCGCCGCTGCGCCCGGCGGCTCATGCCCGGCTGGACCTGATCGGTGCGGCGGGCCCGGCGGACGCACCGTCGGGCCCGCCGGTCGGTTCAGCCCGCGAAGTGCTCGCGCAGGGCGGCCAGGCCGGAGGTGAAGACGCCGTGCACCCGGTCGGAGGACTCCTTGCGGTGCTCGGGCTCGATGTCGAAGGTGACGCTCCACTCCACGAAGCTGGCGTCCAGCTCGGTCACCGGGGTGACTCGCAGGGTGGACCGGTAGTCGTCGAAGTGGAAGGTGCCGTCGGGGAAGCTGTACGTGTAGCTGCGGGCCTCCTCGTCGTAGGCGAGCAGCGTCTCGTGCAGCACGATGCCGTCGGGCAGTTCGAAGACCCGGATCGAGCCGATCACGTTGCCCGCCAGCCCGTTGCCGAGTCGGCTCGCCGGCAGGTGGGGGTGCCAGTCGCCGAGGGCGTGGTAGTCCCCGACCAGCTCCCACACCCGCTCGGCCGGGGCCTCCACCACCGTGCTGACCCTGATGCTTGCCATGCTCGCCACCGCCGTTTCTGACGCACCGTAAGGACGGGCACCATCCTCGGGCCGAAGGCGGGGTGGACGCCAGGGGGCGGGCCGTAGGATCGGCGATCATGGAACCGAGTACCGGACTGATCGCCGTTCCGCCCGGCCGCGTCACGCTCTCCGACCGCCGCACCCAGCGGAGTTGGAGCGTCGAGGTGGCCCCGTTCGAGCTGGCGCCCTGTCCGGTCACCCGCGAACAGTACGAGGGCGTCGCGGGCGACCGCCGTCCCGCACACAGCGTCTCCTGGCTCGACGCCGTCCGCTGGTGCAACGAGCTCTCCCGGCGCGATGGCCTCGCGCCCGCCTACCGGGTGGACGGTGAGGACGTCGCCTGGGACCGCACCGCCGACGGCTACCGGCTGCCCACCGAGGCCGAGTGGGAGCACGCCTGCCGCGCCGGGACGGACGGGCCGCGCTACGGCCAGTTGGACGAGATCGCCTGGCATCGCGGCAACTCCGGCGAACGGCTGCACGAAGTCGGCGAGCTGCGGCCCAACGCCTATGGGCTGTACGACCTGCTCGGCAACGTGTGGGAGTGGTGCTGGGAGCTCTACGACCCCGAGGTGTACGGCGGTTACCGCGTCCTGCGCGGCGGCGGCTGGTTCGACGAGCACTGGAGCTGCCGCGCCTCCGTCCGCCGCCGCAGCCACCCGACGCTGCGGATCGACGACGTGGGGTTCCGGCTCGCCCGGTCGACCGGCCGCAGCGGGATCGGAGCCTGAGGAACGGTCAAACGATCTAGAGCGTTGGTGCCTCCATGAACCCAGAGAAGATCTTCCTCCGTCCGATAGCCGAAGCCGACCTCCCGACCTTCGGTGAGCTGGTCAACGACCCCGAAGCGATGGGGGAGTTCCAGTGGTTCGGCTGGGGCGATCCCGACCGGTTCCGCCGCCGGTGGGCCGAGCACGGGCTGCTGAGCGACGACCAGTGGGTGTTCGCGGTCACCGCCGACGGCGACTTCGTCGGCTTCGTCGCTGCCACCCGGAAGGCCGCGCGGCCGACCGCCCCGTATTGGAGCATCGGCGTGCAACTGCTCCCGACGGCGCGCGGGCGGGGGATCGGCACGCAGGCCCAACGGCTGCTGGTGGACTACCTGTTCGCCCACACGCCGGTGATGAGGCTGGAGGCGGACACCGACACCGGCAACCTCGCCGAGCAGCGTGCCCTGGAGAAGCTGGGCTTCACCCGTGAGGGTGTGCACCGGGCGATGGTCTTCCGGGACGGCGCCTGGCGCGACGCGGTCTACTACAGCCTGCTGCGCACCGACCCCCGGCCTTAAGTCCCTTGGTGGGTTGCGCCCTTGGGCGGGCGTGCCAAACAGTGGGAGGTTTCCGGCCGACCTCGCGCACGGGCGTTGACCGTTCGCCCGAGGCGGCGCTTGGCTCTTCCTCAGCCGGGCTCGGGGGGTGTTCGAGCCCGGCACCGTGATCAGTCATCAGGGGAGGATGATCCATGACCACCGCCCGTACCCGCCGCTGGTCGGCCCGCGCCGCCGCAGTCCTGGTGGCCGTCGTCGTGGCCGGCACCGCGATGCCGGCCGCCGAGGCCCGGCCGCCCAAGGGCGAAACCGCCCGCGTCAGTGAAGGATCCAAGGGGGAGCAGCTCGACGCCGGCTCGTCCGCGCTCGGACTGAGCGACGACGGCCGCTACGCGCTGTTCTCCTCCGCGGCGACCAACCTGCTGCCCCAGGAGGGCACCCCGAACACGGACGAGATCTACGTGCGGGACCTGCGCAACGGCCACGTCGAGCGGGTCAGTGTCGCCGACGACGGCTCCCGGCTGAACGCCCTGACCTCCGAGGCCTCGATCAGCGGCGACGGCCGGTACGTCGCGTTCAGCACCACCGCCACCAATGTGGTGCCCGACCAGCCCAAGCACCGCAGCGACATCTACGTCCGCGACCTCTGGACCGGCAGCACCGAGTTGGTCACCGAAGGCGGCCTGCCCAGCACCGACGACCAGAGCGGCCGCGACGCCATGAGCCCCTCGATCAGCGGGGACGGTCGCTACGTCGCGTACGTCTCCGACCGCACCGACCTCGCGCCCGGCACCGGGAACCGCGGCGAGAAGAACATCTACGTCACCGACCGCTGGACCCGGACCACCCGGCTGGTCAGCGTCGGCCTGAACGGCCGGCCCGGCAACCGCGCCTCCTACCTCCCGACGATCAGCGCGGACGGCTCCACCATCGGCTTCGGCTCCATGGCGGGCAACCTGCTCTCGGCGGCCCCGGCCGGCTCCACCACCCCGGCCGACTCCACCGACGCGGGCCCCGCCGCCGACCCCGGCCCCGCCGACGACCCCGGCACCGCCGACGACCCCGGCGCCGCCGCCGACACCGGGTCCGCACCCGAGGCCGGCTCCGCCAGGTTGGCGCCCCTGCCCCACTACCACCCCTACTACGTCTGGAAGGCCGACACCGGCCGGATCACCGTCGGCAGCCTGGACGACGCCGGGCGGACGGCCGGTGCCCGCCCCGACGCCCGGATCAGCCCGGACGGCCGCTACGCGGTCTACAGCCTCGCGTCGCACGGCACCGGGGTGCCCGGCCACGGCGACACGCAGATGAACGTGTACGTGCAGGAGCTGGCCACCGGCAAGGTCACCAGGGTCAGCACCAGCCTGCCGGGCACGACCCCGAACGGCAGCTCGTCCGGGGGCGTCATGACCGCCGACGACCACTGGGTCTACTTCGAATCCGCCGCCGACAACCTGGTCCCCGGCGACACCAACCAGGTCACCGACGTGTTCCGTCGCGACCTGTCGACCGGGACGATCGAACGGGTCAGCCTCACCCGTGACGGCGAGCAGAGCAACACGACCGCCTACGGCCCCTACGTGGACGCCGCCGGTGACACGGCGATCTTCACCGCCCAGGACGGCAACCTGGTGCCGGGGGACACCGGCCTCCAGTGGGACGTCTTCCTGCGCCGCCTGTGAGGCGCTGACTCCCGTGCGGGAAAGGCCCGTTGACGAGTGAAGAGAGGGTGCGGCGTGGTGGGCCCGGCGGTTCGCCGTGTCAACCGCGCCGCACCTGACCGGATGTCACAGTGCGGTCCTGATCGTGTCCTGACGATTGTGACGCTGTGCATGCCACCAAAAGCCGTCGGCCGACCGTCTTGTGGTGTGTCCAAGCAGTCAACGCGCATCGTCACCGGGGAGCCGCCATGTCCGTCCGCCACCGTCGTCCGCTGCTCGCTTCCGCCGTCCTCGTCGTCGGGGCGGGGCTCGCGTTGACCGCCTGCGGGCCCGACAACACCGACTCGGCCGGCGGCTCGGCGCCCTCCGCGACCACCACGGTGGCCGCCCCGCCCTCGAAGGCGGGCGGGCCGGCCGCGCACCCCACCACCCACACGTCGCCGAGCGGCGCCCAGTCCGACGGGGGGAGTGCCGGCTCCGCCGCCCGCCCGTGCGACATCCAGAACCTCTCGATCCACGTGACGGCCCGCGCCGGGGCCGCCAACCAGTGGGTGATCGACGTGCACAACACCGGTGCGAGCGCCTGCAGCCTGAGCTCCACCCCGGGGGTCGACCTGGGCAACTCCGCCTCGCCCGACCAGAGCAAGAACATCAAGCCGGTGCTCGCCAGCGGCACCTCGCGGTTCGCGGTCCCGGCGGGCAAGAACGCCTACGCGGTGATCGACCTCGACCCGAGCGGTGCCACCACCGGCACCGCCCCCGGCATCAACGAACTCAACGTCCTGGCCGATCAGGAGGGCACCAACATGCCCCTCGCGAACACCCAGAACTTCCCGCTCCCCGGCGGCGTGCACGTCCTGAACCCCCGGATGGGCCTCTACCGGGCCGGCGTGGCGGAAGCGGTCACCTCCATGACGGCCGCCCCCAAGTAGCTCCGGCAGATCCACACCTGCGGCCTAGGCGACGTCGAACCACTCCTCGGCGAGGGCGTCCAGCGTTCGCGCGGAGGGCTTCAACTCCCGCAGGTACCACGGCAGGTTGCTGTACACGTGCAGCAGCGTGTACGCCATCAGCAGGCGCGGCTCGAAGGGGCGGCCGTACGCGGCCAGCAGCTGCCCGAGCAGCTGCGGGTCCGCGCGGGTGGTGAACAGGCCGACGGCGACGAGGTCGTAGGCCGGGTCGCCGAGCATGGCGGGTTCGAAGTCGATCAGGCCGGTGAGGCGCCACCCGGCGGCCGGGTCGGTGATCAGGTGCTCGCGCATGAACTCGGTGTGCAGCAGGGCGCGTTGCCGGGTCCGGGGGAGCCGGGTGGCGGCGAGGAAGTCGGGGATCTGCTCCAACCACGCCTCGGACAGGCCGTGTTCGCGCTGGCGGGCGACGGCGTCGGCCCGCTGCTCGTCCAGGAAGGCGATCCAGTTGCCGGGGGCGAGGACGTCGGCGAGCGGTTCGGCGTCGAGGGCGTGCAGGGCGGCGAGCGCCTCGCCGCAGTCGCGGGCGATCCGCTCGCGGTCGGGCCGGGGGATGCGCGGCCAGGCGGGGGCCAGGCCCTCGCCGTGCAGACGGGACATCAGCACGTACTGCCAGCCGTTGACGTACTCGCCGGCCGCCCGGACCTCCGGGGTCGGGATCGGCAGCGCGCTGTCCAGGAACGAGAGGACGCGGGCCTCGGCGACGCCGTCGTGGGCGCCGGCCGCCGGGAACAGCTTGAGCACGTGCTCCTCGCCCACCGCGTACACCGGTACGGAGCCCTCCGCGAAGCGTTCCAACGGCAGGCCGCCGACGCCGAGTCGCGCGCAGAGCGCCTCGGCGCCGGGGCGCATCACCGACTCGTCGGGGAGGGCCGCGTCCCACTGCTCGTCCGTCTCCACCACAGGCAGCACGGCCGCACGGTAGGCGGGTGAACGGCCGCCCGGCAAAGGGTTTTCAGCGCTCGCCGTCGAGCTCCGCGGCCGGGTCGTGGGTGTGCAGGTAGTGGGCGCCGGGGCCGGCCCGGCCGAGCCGGTCGTCGGCGTTGTGCAGGGCGCAGCGGGTGAGTGAGAGGCAGCCGCAGCCGATGCAGCCGGTGAGCCTGGCCTTGAGCCGTTCGAGTTCGGCGATCTGCTCGTCGATCCGGTCCTGCCACGCGGTGGCGACCCGGTCCCATTCGGTGCCGCTGGGGGCGGGGCGCTCGGGCAGGCGGTCCAGGGCGTCGCGGGCCTCGTCGAGGGAGAGCCCGACCCGCTGGGCGGCGCGCACGAAGGCGATCCGGCGCAGCGTGCCGCGGGAGTAGCGGCGCTGGCCGCCGCTGGTGCGGGTGGCCTGGATCAGGCCGAGGCTCTCGTAGTAGCGCAGCGCGGAGTGGGCGAGGCCGCTGCGGGCGGAGAGCTGGCCGATGGTGAGCAGGTCTCCCGGGCGCGGGCAGGCGGCGCGGGCGTCGTCGGATTTCGCCGTCATGGGTGCTCAGTGTAGCCGCTTGACTTCAAGTTCGCTTGAAGTTGCACGATCGTGGCATGACGACGAAGACGCAGGGCGGGACGACGCGGGCGAGCACGGAGACCGCCGGACGGGCCCGCTTCGAGGACCTCCAGGCCCTGATGGCGCTGATGACCGGTGACGAGAAGCACGACGTCGCGGCCACCTCCACGCTGGACGCGCTCTGGGTGCTGTACGACCGGGTGTTGCGGGTCGCCCCCGACACCGCCGAGGCGGCGGAGCGCGACCGCTTCCTGCTCTCCAAGGGCCACGGCCCGATGGCCTACTACGCGGTGCTGACGGCCAAGGGCTTCATCGACCCCGCCGTCCTGCCGGGCTTCGGCGGCTACGACTCCCCACTGGGCTACCACCCGGACCGCACCCTGCTGCCCGGCGTGGAGATCTCCTCCGGCTCGCTCGGCCACGGCCTGCCGCTGGCCGTCGGCACCGCGCTCGGCCTGCGGGCGCAGGGGCTGACCGATCCGGCGGTGTGGGTGCTGGTCGGTGACGCCGAGTTCGACGAGGGCTCCAACCACGAGGCGGTCGCCTTCGCCGGCGCGTACGGGCTGGACCGGCTGCACGTGGTGGTGATCGACAACTCCTCGGCCACCCACGGCTGGCAGGGCGGCATCGCCCAGCGGTTCGCGGCCGCGGGCTGGTCCACCGCGACGGTGGACGGCCGCGACCACGAGGCCCTGCACCGCGCCTACACCGCCGAGCACCCGGGCCGCCCGCGCGTGGTGGTCGCCCGGGTGGAGCCGAAGACCACGGGCGAGCCGAAGAACGCCTGACCGCCCCCACAAGCCAACCGACCCGCAGCGAAAGGCACTTCCCCGATGGACACCATGCGCGAGCGCTTCGTCGCCGTCACCACCCGCCTGCTGGACGAGGACCCCCGGCTGGCCGTCGTGCTGGCCGACATCACCGCCGCCGCCTTCGAGCCGGCCCATGAGCGCCACCCCGACCGGGTGGTCAACGTCGGCATCCGCGAGCAGCTGCTGATCGGCGCGGCCGGCGGCATGGCGCTCAGCGGGATGCGCCCGATCGCCCACACCTTCGCCAGCTTCCTGGTCGAACGTCCCTTCGAGCAGCTCAAGTTGAGTCTGGTCCACCAGGGCGTCGGCGCCGTCCTGGTCAGTGCGGGCGGCTCCTACGACAACCCGGCGGCCGGCCGCACCCACATGTCCCCGGGCGACGTCGCCCTGCTGGACACCCTGCCGGACTGGTCGGTGCACGTGCCGGGCCACCCGGACGAGGCCGAGCAACTCCTGACGCACGCCGTCGCGGACGGCGACCGCAATGTGTACGTCCGGCTCTCCAACCACCAGAACACCGCGCCCGTCGCGGTCGAGCCGGGCCGCTTCACCACCGTGCGGACCGGTTCGCGCGGCGTGGTGCTCGCCGTCGGCCCGATGCTCGACGCGGTGCTGGCCGCCACCGAGGGCCTGGACGCCACCGTGCTGTACGCGGCGACGGTGCGCCCCTTCGACGCCGCCGGGCTGCGCGCCGCGGTCGGCGAGCGGGCGGACGTGGTGCTGGTGGAGCCGTACCTGGCGGGCACCTCGGCGAACGAGGCGCACGCGGCGCTGGCCGACCGCCCGCACCGGGTGCTGGCCCTGGGCGTGCCGCGCGAGGAGCGCCGGCACTACGGCTCGATGGCGGAGCACCTGAGCGCCTACGGCCTGGACGCGCCCGCGCTGCGGGAGCGGATCGGCACCTTCCTCTGGTAGCTCAAACGCGTACGACCGCCACCGCATCCGGCCCCAGCCGCACCGCCGTCCCCTCCAGCGCCGCCGCCCCGAAGGCCGCCACCAGCTCCCGCCCCGCGGCCTCCAGCGGCAGCGCCGCCTCGGCCGTGCCGAGGTTGACCGCCACCCGGTACGGCCCCCGGTGCACCACCAGCCAGCCGGCCGCCTCCTCGAACGCGACCCGCACCGCGCCCAGGTCCGGGTCGGACAGCTCCGGGCGCTCGCGCCGCAGCCGGAGCAACCGCCGGTACCAGCCGAGGAGTTCGGCGTGCGGGGCGCGCCGGGGCTCGGTCCAGTCGAGGACGGAGCGCAGCACGGTGGCCGGCTCCTGCGGGTCCGGGACGGCCTCGGCGGCCCAGCCGTGCTCGGCGAACTCCCGCCGCCGGCCCCGGCGGACGGCCTCCGCCAGGGCGGGGTCGGTGTGGTCGGTGAAGTACTGCCAGGGCGTCGCGGCGCCCCACTCCTCGCCCATGAACAGCATCGGGGTGAACGGCGAGGTGAGCACCAGGGCGGCGCCGCAGGCGAGCCGGCCGGCGGACACGGTGGTGGAGATGCGGTCCCCGAGCGCCCGGTTGCCGACCTGGTCGTGGGTCTGCAGGTAGCCGAGCAGCCGGTGGCCCGCGCCCGGCGGGAACGGCCGTCCGTGGCTGCGCCCCCGGAAGGAGGACCAGGTGCCGTCGTGGAAGAACCCGCGCCGCAGCGTCTTCGCGACGGCGGCGAGCGGCGCGCGGGCGAAGTCCCCGTAGTAGCCCCGGGATTCGCCGGTGAGCGCGCAGTGCAGGGCGTGGTGGAAGTCGTCGCTCCACTGCGCGGTGAGGCCCTGGCCGCCGGCCTCGCGGGCGGCGGTGGTGCGCGGGGTGTTGCGGTCGGACTCGGCGACCAGGAACAGCGGCCGGTTGACGGCCACCGCCAACGTCTCGACTTCGGAGGAGAGTTCCTCCAGGAAGTGGACCGCCCGGTCGTCCGCGAGGGCGTGCACCGCGTCCAGCCGCAGGCCGTCGATCCGGTAGTCGCGCAGCCAGGTCAGCGCGCTGTCGATCAGGTAGCGGCGCACCTCGTCCGAGCCGGGGGCGTCCAGGTTGACCGCCGAGCCCCACGGGGTGTGGTGTCGCTCGGTGAAGTACGGGCCGTACAGCGGAAGGTAGTTGCCGGACGGGCCGAGGTGGTTGTGCACCACGTCCAGCACCACCCCGAGGCCCTTGCGGTGCGCGGCGTCCACGAAGCGCTTGAGCCCCTCGGGCCCGCCGTAGGGCTCGTGGACGGCCCACAGCGAGACCCCGTCGTAGCCCCAGCCGTGTTTGCCGGGGAACGGGCAGACCGGCATCAGCTCGACGAAGTCCACGCCCAGCTCGACCAGGTGGTCCAGGCGGTCGGCGGCGGCGTCGAAGGTGCCGCGCGCGGTGAAGGTGCCGATGTGCAGCTCGTACAGCACCGAGCCGGGCAGCGGGCGGCCGCGCCAGCCGGTCTGCGACCAGCGGAAGGCGGCGTGGTCCACCGCCCGGCTGGGGCCGTCGGGGCCGTGCGGCTGCCGGGGCGAGCGCGGGTCGGGCAGCGGTGGGCCGCCGTCGAGGCGGAAGGCGTAGTCGCCCTCGGGGGCCTCGCCGGACCACCAGCCGTCCTGGTCCGGGCTGCGGGCCAACTCGTGGTCGAATCCGTTGACGCGGACGGTGACGCGGGAAGTCGCGAACGGCGCCCACACCTCGTAGTGCGGCATGCTCAGCCCCTCCTCGTCAGCAGCGCGACCGGGGCGTCCGCCAGCAGCTGCGCCACCGGCACCGCCCCGGCCGGGAAGTCGCGCAGCGTCAGCTCGTCCGTCCAGGCCCCGCCCGCGGGCAGCTCCAGGACGGTGTCCCGCCAGCCGCCCGCGCGGGCCAGCCCGTACGGCAGCCGGGTGACGGCGGTGATCACGTCCTCGCCGCGGGCGAAGGCCAGCAGGTGGTCGCTGGCGAGGTCCACGGCGGTCAGCGGGCGGTAGGCGCCGAGCGGGCGGGAGCGGCGCAGGTGCAGCGCGGTGGCGGTCAGGTGCAGCTTCTCCCGGGCGAGGTCGCCGGGGCGGGCCGTGGCGGAGTCGGTGAGCCGCACGGCGAGCGCGCCGAAGTCGACCACGCCCCGGTTGTCCGGGTCCACCAGGGTGTACAGCGGCTCCTCGCTGCCCTGGTAGAGGTCGGGCACGCCCGGGATGGTCAGGTGCAGCAGCGCGGCGGCCAGGGTGTTGGCGCGGGCGTGGGGGGCGAGCGCGTGCACCTGGCCCTCGATCCGGGGGAGCAGCCCGGGGTTGCCGTACACCGAGCGCGCCCGCCGCTCCAGGGCCTGTTCGTAGTCGGTGTCGGGGGTGGTCCAGGAGGTGTGCAGCTTGGCCTCGCGGGCGGCTTTGAGCAGGGCGGCGACCAGCCGGTCCGGGTCGATCGGCCAGGCGGCGACCAGGGTGTGCCAGAGCAGCCAGTCGGCGTCGCGGTCGAATCCGGGCCCGGCGGCGGTGGACCAGGCGGCGGCCTCGGCGGCCCAGGCGTCGGGCTGCTCGGCGAGGACGGCGAGCCGGGCCCGGGCGTCGGCGCTGCGCTTGGTGTCGTGGGTGGAGAGCGCGGTCATGCTGTGCGGCCAGGTGCGCTCCAGGTAGCGGCACCAGTCGTGGAACTCGGCCGGGTGCACCCCGGGCCGGGAGGGCTCGCCGCCGACCTCGTTGAGGCCTGGCAGCGCGTTCCAGCGGTAGAAGGCGGTGTCCTCGACGCCCTTGGCGGCCACCGCGGCGGCGGTCTGCGCGAAGCGGGCGCAGAACTCGTCCTTGTCCGGGCCGCGCCCCAGTTCGCCGAGGGCCAGCGCGGCCACCAGGCGCTCGGTCGGGTCCTCGGAGCCGGCCGTGCGCAGCGGGTCGTCGGAGGCGGGCTCCCCGGGGAGCGCGTAGGGCCGGTACACCGGGTAGTCGCTGAGCAGCCGCCGCAGCGCGGCGCGCAGCTGCCAGGGCGGATGGTCGGCGTGGGCGGGTTCGGCGGCGCCGATCCGCAGCGCGATCCGCACCAGCCGCTCGACCTCGGCGGCCAGCTCGCCGCCGGGCCCGGTCATGTCGGCCCGGCCGCGGTGGGCGGCGGCGATCGCCGGGTGCGGGTCCTGGCAGGGGTCGCGGACCGGCCCGCCGTGCAGGAAGGACTCGTACGCGCCCGCCAGCCGGCAGGCGCCCGCGTGGTCGGTGAGCACGCCGTCGATCCGGCGCAGCGCGTCGTACCCGGTGGTGCCGGCCACCGGCCAGTCCTCGGGCAGCCGCTCCTCGCCGGTGAGGATCTTCTCGACCACGACGTACGCCCCGCCGGTGGTCCCCGACGCCCCGCCGGTGGCCGCTGCCAGGCGGCGCAGGTAGCCGCGCGGGTCGGTGAGACCGTCCGGGTGGTCGATCCGGAAGCCGTCCAGGATGCCGTCGGCGTGCAGCCGCAGCAGCACCGCGTGGGTGGCGGCGAAGACCTCGGGCTCCTCGACCCGGACGGCGATCAGCTCGTTGACGGTGAAGAAGCGCCGGTAGTTGAGCTCGGTGCGGGCGAGGCGCCACCAGGCGAGCCGGTACCACTGCCGGGCGAGCAGCTCGGTGAGCGGCAGCCCCGCGGTGCCCGGCCGCAGCGGCAGCTCGTGCCGGTGGTAGCGCAGCACCTCGCCGTCCACCGTCAGCTGGTCCAGCACGGCGCCGAGCCGGTCGCCCAGCAGCGGCAGCAGCACCCGCCCGCGCCCGGGGGCGTCGGTGGGGCCGGGCTGGGCGGCCCAGTCGATGTCGAACCAGCGCGCGTAGGGCGAGTCGGGCCCGTCCCGCAGCACCTGCCAGAGCGGCCCGTTGAGCCGTTCGGGGACGGGTACGGCCATGTGGTTGGGCACCACGTCGGCGATCAGCCGCATTCCGTGCCGGTGCGCCTCGGCGGCCAGGGCGCGCAGCGCCGCCTCGCCGCCGAGCTGCTCGCTGATCCGGGTGTGGTCGACGGTGTCGTAGCCGTGGGTGGAGCCGGGGGCGGCCTCCAGCAGCGGCGACAGGTGCAGGTGGGAGACGCCGAGGGCGGCCAGGTAGGGCACGGCGGCGGTGGCGTCACGCAGGGTGAAGCCGGGCTGGAGCTGGAGGCGGTACGAGGACGTGGGGACGGTGGCGGCCGGGCGGGGCTGCGCGGGCTCGGCGGCGGAGGTCATGTGTCCATAGGTACCCGGCCCGGCCCGCCGCCAAGACCCGCTGCTGGCCCGAACAGGTGAGCGCATGAGCGCGGGCACATCCTAGGCGGGCCGCTGCAGCACCATCAGCGAGCGGTCGATGAGCCAGAGCGTGTCCCCGGCCTTGACCCTCGTTCCCGTGCCCGGGGCGGGCAGCCGGGGCTGGGCGGTGTCGACCACGACCTGCCACTCCTGCCCGTGGCCGGCCGGCACGGCGAACTCCAGCGGCTCGAAGTGGGCGTTGAACATCAGCAGGAAGGAGTCGTCGACGATCCGCCCGCCGCGCCGGTCCGGCTCGGAGATGGCGTAGCCGTTCAGGAAGACGGTCAGCGACTTGGCGTAGCTGGCGCCCCAGTTGCGCTTGGTCATCTCCTCCCCGGTGGGGGTGAACCAGGCGATGTCGGTGAGGTCGTCGTACCCGCCGGACGCGGAGACCGGCCGCCCGTGGAAGAACCGCCGCCGCCGGAACACCGGGTGGTCGCGGCGCAGCCAGATCATCCCCTGGGTGAACTCCAGCAGCCGCTCCTGCGGCCCGTCGCCCTCGGGCCAGTGCACCCAGGTGAGCTCGTTGTCCTGACAGTAGGCGTTGTTGTTGCCCAGCTGGGTGCGGCCGAGCTCGTCGCCGTGCGAGAGCATCGGCACGCCCTGGGAGAGCATCAGGGTGGCGATGAGGTTGCGCTGCTGGCGCGCGCGCAGCTCCTCGACGGCCGGGTCGGCGCTGGGGCCCTCGACGCCGCAGTTCCAGGAGCGGTTGAAGGCTTCGCCGTCCCGGTTGTCCTCGCCGTTGGCCTGGTTGTGCTTGTCGTTGTAGGAGACCAGGTCGCGCAGGGTGAAACCGTCGTGGCAGGTCACGAAGTTGATGGAGGCGATCGGGCGGCGGCCGTCGTCCTGGTAGAGGTCGGAGGAGCCGGTGAGCCGGGAGCCGAACTCGGCGAGGGCGGCGTTCTCGCCGCGCCACAGGTCGCGCACGGTGTCCCGGTACATCCCGTTCCACTCCGTCCACAGCGGCGGGAAGTTGCCGACCTGGTAGCCGCCCTCGCCGAGGTCCCAGGGCTCGGCGATCAGCTTGGCCTGGGAGACCACCGGGTCCTGCTGGACCAGGTCGAAGAAGGAGGAGAGCCGGTCGACCTCGTGGAACTGCCGGGCGAGGGTGGCGGCGAGGTCGAAGCGGAAGCCGTCGACGTGCATCTCGGTGACCCAGTAGCGCAGCGAGTCCATGATCAGCTGGAGCACGTGGGGGCTGCGCATCAGCAGGCTGTTGCCGGTGCCGGTGGTGTCCTCGTAGAAGCGCTGGTCCTGGGCGAGCCGGTAGTAGGAGACGTTGTCCAGGCCGCGCAGGGAGAGCGTGGGCCCGAGGTGGTTGCCCTCGGCGGTGTGGTTGTAGACGACGTCGAGGATCACCTCGATCCCGGCCGCGTGCAGCGCCTTGACCATGGACTTGAACTCCTGCACCTGCTGGCCGCGGTCGCCGGTGGAGGAGTAGGAGGAGTGCGGGGCGAAGAAGCCGATCGTGTTGTAGCCCCAGTAGTTGGCCAGGCCGAGGTCGCGCAGCCGGTGGTCGCGGACGAACTGGTGCACCGGCATCAGCTCGATCGCGGTGACGCCGAGCTTGGCCAGGTGCTCGATCACCGCCGGGTGGGCCAGGCCCGCGTAGGTGCCGCGGATCTCCTCGGGGATGCCCGGGTGCAGCCTGGTGAGGCCCTTGACATGGGCCTCGTAGATGACGGTGCGGTGGTAGTCGGTGCGCGGAGGGTGGTCGGTGCCCCAGTCGAAGTACGGGTTGATCACCACCGAGTGCATGGTGTGCGGGGCGGAGTCGAGGTCGTTGCGGCGCTCGGGGGCGCCGAAGTGGTAGCCGTAGACCGACTCGTCCCAGTCGATGTGCCCGCTCATCGCCTTGGTGTACGGGTCCAGCAGCAGTTTGGCGCTGTTGTGCCGCTGGCCCAGGCCCGGGTTGTACGGGCCGTGCACGCGGAAGCCGTAGCGCTGGCCGGGTTGGACGCCCGGGAGGTAGGCGTGCCGGACGAAGGCGTCCGTCTCGCGCAGTTCGACGGCGGTCTCGGAGCCGTCCTCGTCGATCAGGCACAGCTCGATCCGGTCGGCACTCTCGGAGAACACCGCGAAGTTGGTGCCGGCCCCGTCGTAGGTGGCGCCGAGGGGGTAGGGCTTACCGGGCCAGACCTGCATGAGTCCTCAACTTCCTTGCTGCCGACAGAAACTGGCATCTAGTCCGACAATCAGCCCGGACCCGGACGCTCTCTTCCCGGCCGGGCGGCCGGGCATGTGCGACGCTCGCGCGCCGTGACGCACGGCACAGCCCGCATACTCCCCGAGCCCTTCCCCGGCGGCCGGGAGACAGCGCAGGGGTTCGCCCGAACGGGTGTCCGGCGGAGAATCGTGTGAAGAGCGACGGCGGCCCGTGGCGAGTGCGCCCGGTGGTGCGCGGGGAGGCCCTCCGGCATCCGGCTGCGGGCGGATCGCGGCGGGCAGTACCCTTGATCGTCCGGCCGCCCGTGCGGACCATCGACGGTCCGTCAACGGTCCCCGTGTCCGCGGGGGTCGGCCGCAGCAACCAGATGAGGTGGCGCATGGTGTTCCCCGCCGGCGGCCGTGGCTCCGGGCCCGACGGCCCCGACCGGGGCGGTACCCGCAGCGAGGCGCCCACGGTGGTCATGCGTCCCACCCTGACCGGCCGCGCGCTGGTGCCCGCCCAGAGCGGCCCGGTCGAGGTCCCCGCCCTCGCCTGGTCGGCCGGGGAGTGGGAGGACGCCTACCAGCGGGTACGGCTGTCCGGCCGCGCCTACGTCTGGCTCAACCTGGTCGAACAGCGGCTGCGCTCCCTGGTCGACGAGGTGCTGCACCCCATCTACGCCCCCGCCCACGGCGAGGACTGGGTCACCGCCGCCGCCGGACCGGCCGGCGAGGAGTGGGCCCACCGGGCCGGCGCCGTGCGCGAGGTCAGCCGCCGCAAGGGCTACCTGCTCGACCCGGCCGACGACGACCCGCTGGTCTTCCTCACCCTGCCCCAGCTGCGCGAACTGATGGTCCAGCACTGGCCCTGCTTCGAGCCGTACCTCGCCGACCGGCGCGAGATCGAACTCGCCCTGGACGAGCTGGAGGTGGCCCGGCACGTGGTCTCCCGCAACCGGGTGCTCACCCAGACCGTGCTGGCCCAGACCGAGCGCGCCGCCGCCCGGCTGCTCGCCGTCCTGGACGGCGGCGCGGGCGGGGTGCCCGCCGACGTGGTGGAGTCCCTGGTCGCCGGGCGCTACGCGGACGTGGTCGCGGTGCACGCCGACCGGGTCCGGCTGCAGCGCGACCTGCCCGTGGAGGACCTGCTGGAGGGCGCCCGGCGCCTCGACGCGCTCGGCATCGGCCTCGGCATGCTCTGCCAGAACTACACCGGCAAGCGCCTGGTGCGCCTGGCCGGGGAGGGCTGCCGGGTCCGGCTGCTGTTCCTCAACCCGGCGAGCAGCGCGGTGCGCCGCCGCGAACGCGAACTCGGGCTCTCCCGCAGTGAGTTGTCCCGCTCGATCGAGATGAACATCATGCACGTGCGCCGGGTCCGGGCCCGGCTGCGCGACCAGGGCGGCTTCGAGATCCGGGTCTTCGACGAGACCCCGCGCTTCACCGCCTACCTGGTCGAGGGCCCCCGCCCCGCCGGCCAGGTCGGCGGCCGCCGCCAGAGCCGCGACCTCGGCGTCATCCAGCCCTACCTGCGCCGCTCCCGGGGCATGGAGTCCCCGGCGCTGATCCTGCGCGGCGGCGCCGGCCAGCAGCCGGGCGGTACCGAGCCGGGGCTGCTGGAGGTCTACCGCGAGGAGTTCGAGGGGGTCTGGGCGGACTCCCGGTCCGTATCCTGAGCAGTGTCCTCCAAAAAAGGGGGGGGGGTGCTGGTCGGAGCTCTGCCGCCGGTGGAACACTGCCCGCCGTGAACAGTCTCCCCTCCTGGACCCTGGAACCCGCGGGCCACAAGGACCTCGAAGCCGTCGTCGAGCTCAAGGCCCAGGTCATGCGCGCCGACCTGGAACGCCTCGGTCGCTGGGACCCGACCCGCTCCCGGGAGCGGGTGCGGAAGTCCTTCTCCACCCGGTACACGTCCGTGCTGCTGGTCGACGGCACCTTCGCGGGCTGCGTCACGATCCGCCCCGACGAGCAGGGCGGGCGCCACCTGGAGCTGTTCTACCTCGCCCCGCACCTCCAGGGCCGCGGCCTCGGCACCGCCGTCCTGCGCCACCTCCTCGCCGAGGCCGACGCCGCCCGGGAGCCGATGCGCCTGATCGTCCTCCAGGGCAGCGCCGCCCGGCGGCTGTACGAGCGGCACGGCTTCACCGTCGTCCACGAGGACCCGATCGACGTCTTCATGCTCCGGCAGCCGGCGCCGACCGCGAGCACCGGCCGGGACGCCGACGCCCTCGCCGAGGTATCCGCCGAGGCCGTCGCCTGACGGGGGCTCATCCGGCGCCGTAACGATTCGCCCCAGCCGGCTGGTCCACGCGACTTCGATCATGGTAGGTGTAGCCCCCGTGAAGATCACGGGGGAGGACGGGGCCGTACTGCGCCTCGACGACGTACACCGCACCTACGGAACCGGGCCCGAAGCCGTACGGGCGCTCAGGGGGGTGGACGTCGCCTTCGGCCGCGGCACCTTCACCGCCGTCATGGGGCCCTCCGGCTCCGGCAAGAGCACGCTGCTGCAGTGCGGCGCCGGCCTCGACCGGCCCGACAGCGGCCGGGTCACCCTGGACGGGACCGACCTCGGCGGGCTGAACGAGACCCAGCTGACGGTCCTGCGGCGCCAGCGGCTCGGCTTCGTCTTCCAGGCGTTCAACCTGGTCGGCTCGCTCACCGCGGAGCAGAACGTCGGCCTGCCGCTGCGCCTGGCCGGGCGCCGCCCCGACCGCGCCGAGGTGCACCGCGCGCTCGCCCAGGTCGGCCTCGGCGAACGCGCCGGCCACCTGCCCTCCCAGCTCTCCGGCGGCCAGCAGCAACGCGTCGCCATCGCCCGCGCCCTGATCACCCGCCCCCGGATGCTGTTCGCCGACGAGCCGACCGGCGCCCTGGACAGCTCCAGCAGCCGCGACGTGCTCGCCCTGCTGCGCGACCTGGTGGACCACGAGGGCCAGAGCACCGTCATGGTCACCCACGACCCGGTCGCCGCCTCCTACGCCGACCGCGTGCTCCTCCTCGCCGACGGCCGGATCGTCGACGACATCCCCCACCCCACCGCCCAGCAGGTCGCCGAGCGGATGACCGCCCTGGAGCCGGTGGCATGAGCGAGCGAAGCGGGCGAACCATCGGCAGGTGCTCGCCCGGCACCCTGCTGCCCGTCGCCGCCGCCGGTCTGCGCCGCCGCAAGGCCGCCTTCGCCGGCTCCTACGTCGCCCTCACCCTCGGTGTCACCCTGGTCGCCACCACCGGCAGCCTGCTGAACGAGACCGCCGGCGACGACTCCCCGCTCGGCGCGCCCTCGCTGCACAAGGTGCTCCAGTTCACCTCCGCGATGGCCGCCTTCGTCGCGGTCTTCGTGGTCGCCGGCACCTTCGCCTTCGCCGTCGCCCAGCGCCGCCAGGAGATCGCGATGCTGCGCGCCGTCGGCGCCACGCCCCGGCAGATCGTCTGGCTGATCACCGGTGAGGCCGCCGTCGTCGCCCTGGTCTCCGCCGTCAGCGGCTGCCTGCTGTCGCTGCCCGGCGCACCCGCGCTGGCCGCCTGGCTGGTGGACCGCGGCGCCGCCCCCGAGGGGTTCAGCGCGCGGCCGGCCGGCGGCCCGATGCTGCTGGCCGCCGCCGTCGGCCTGCTGGTCGCCCTGCTCGGCGCCGCCACCGCCGCCCTGCGGGCCGGTCGGGTGCGCGCCGTGGAGGCGCTCGGCGACGCGGCCGTCGACCGCACGGTCATGACCAAGCCGCGCTGGACCTTCGCCCGGCTCGGGCTGCTCGCCCTGGTCGGCGCCGTCGGCTACTACCTGGCGGCGTCCACCATGCCGCCCGCCCCCGGCGACCAGCCGGACGACCCGCAGTTCGCCTCCCAGTGGGTGCTCGGCGCCGACCTGCTCACCATCACCGCGCTCGCCCTGTTCGCGCCGGTCGTCGTCCCGCCACTGGTCCGGCTGCTCAGCGCGCCGCTGGCCCGGGCCACCGCCGCCGCCCCGCTGCTGGCCCGGCAGAACGCGCTCACCGCGGTGCGCCGGACCGTCTCCACCGCCACCCCGGCCTTCCTCACCATCGCGCTCATCGGCACCGTGGTCGGCTCCACCGCCGCCTTCGCCGACGCCATGACCGCCCAGAGCAGGGCCACCGCGGCCGCCCGGTACGTGCTGCGCCCGGGCACCGCGCCGCTGCCCGCCGACGCCGTCCACCGCCTCACCGCCGACCGGCCCGGCCTGCGCGCCACCGCGACCACCTCCACCGTGGTCACGGGCCTGGGCGCGGACCGGCCCGCCTTCGACGACCACGGCGAGGACTCGGCCGCCAGCGTGCCGTCCGCCGCCACCGTCGTCGACGGCGACCTCGCCGCCGCCTGGACCCTGCCCGCCGTCGAGGGCAGCGCCGCCGACCTGCGCGGCGCCACCCTCGCCGCCTCCGCCGACCAGGCCCGCGGCCACGGCTGGAAGCTCGGCGACCAGGTCAACCTGCGCCTCGCCGACGGCACCGTCGCCAGCCTGCGGCTCGCCCTGGTCTACCGCACCCAGCTCGGCCTGGACGAGGTCCTGCTCAGCGGCGAGGCCGTCTCCGCCCACCTGGCCGGCGCCCGCCCCGGGGCCGTCCACCTGAGCGCCGAACCCGCCGACCGGCTCGGCGGCGTGCTCACCGACGCCCAGGCCCCCGGGCCCGACCCGAACGCCCACTACGCCTGGATCGCGACCACCACGATCCTCGGCCCGGCCCTGCTCTACGCGCTGATCGCCATCGTCAACACCATGGTGATGAGCACCGCCGACCGCCGCCGGGACTTCGCGGTGCTGCGGCTGGCCGGGACGGTGCGCCGCCAGGTGCTCTGGATGGTCGCGCTGGAGGCCGTACTGGTCGTCGCCGGCGCCGCCGTGCTCGCCCTCGCCGTCACCGCGCTCACCCAGTACGGCACCACGGCGCTGCTCAACCACCGGATCCTGGCCGGGCAGGCGAGTGTCGGCCTCGACCTGCCGTGGCTGCCGCTCGGCGCGGGCGCGGCCGTCTGCCTGGTGCTCGCCGTCGCCGCCAGCCTGCTGCCCAGCCGGCTCGCCCTGGCGGGCCCGGCGGCGGCGCGCTAGGCCCGGCCGATTGGTAGTCCGTTGATAGGACTAGCCCGCCCCGGCGTACTCACGAGCACGCCGGGGCGGACTACCTGGCGTGGGCTCAGTAGTCCCACGGGTTCAGTACGGTCGCGCCGGTTCGCGCAAGGTGCTTGACGGTGCGGCTGACGAGCGTCCAACCGTTCGCGACGGCCGTGGCCGCGATCAGTGCGTCGGGCGGATCGATGCTGGCCCCAACCTTCTTGAGCTGACGGTGAACGGCGAGGTAGGCGGTAGCCCCTCGCTCGTCGATCACGGCGATCCGTCCCTGGTACTCCGCCCGGATGCCGTCGAGGACCAGTTCGAGCGCGGCCCGACGCAGCGGATCGGGGGCGGCTTCGACGCCCGCCTCGATCTCCGCGATGGTGATGACACTGAGGAAATGCTCCGTGGCCGGGACGGATCGAGCCCATTCGATGACGGCCGGGGCTGGTTTCGGCCGCGTGGTGAGCTCGGCGACCACGTTCGTGTCCAGCAGATAAGTCACTCGGGATCTGCCTCGTTGTCGTAGGACCGCGCGCCGAACTCCAGCCCTTCGAAGGGCGTCGTCAGGAGGAAGTCCAGGAAGCCGTCGATTCCCAGCGTCGCCCACCGGTGCAGCATCGCAGGCAGTGCGTCGATGTCAGTGTCGGCGAGTTCAGCGTCGAAGTGCTTGACCTGGTCCTCGGGCAGCGATCCGCGGATCTCTCTGATGGTCCGCAGCGGGTGGGGCACGTCGGGCCGGTGAGGGGGCACCGGCAGGTCAGGGGCAGTGCTCATGGTCGGCTCCTTCGCTCAGGTCTGAGGAACAGCCTAGGGCGGACGAGCTCGTGATCGGCTCCCCGGTGGGCCGGGTTGTCGGTGGGGCGGGTGATGATAGGGGCTGTTTCGAGCGGCTGGACGGAAGGACACACCTGATGAGCTGGTGGCAGCAGCCACTGGTCGGCTTCGACCTGGAGACCACGGGCACCGACCCGGCCGTGGACCGCATCGTCACGGCCGCGCTCGTGGACACGGTCGGCGCCGAGCGGGTGGCGGCCGCCCACTGGCTGCTCGACCCCGGGATTCCGATCCCCGCCGAGGCGGAGGCGATCCACGGGATCGGGGACGAGGTGGCCCGCGGCAAGGGGCGGCCGGCCAAGGAGGCGGTGGAGGAGATAGCCGCCGCGCTCTGCGAGCGGATCGCGGCCGGGCGGCCGGTCGTGGCGTTCAACGCGCCGTTCGACCTGTCGCTGCTCGACGCGGAGCTGCGCCGGTACGGGCTGGCGACGCTCGCGGAGCGCCTGGGCGGGCCGGTCGGGCCGGTGCTGGACGCGCTGGTGATCGACCGGGCCGTGGACAAGTACCGCAAGGGCTCGCGCACCCTGCAACGGGTGTGCGAGGTGTACGGGGTGGAGCTGACGGACGCGCACGAGGCGGGCAGCGACGCGCTGGCCGCCGTACGGGTCGCCGTCGCGCTGGGCGGGCGCTACCCGGCCGAGGTGGGGGAGGTCGCGCCGGCCGAACTGCACCGGCGGCAGATCGGCTGGTACCGGGAGTGGGCCGAGGGCCTGCAGGCCTGGCTGCGCCGCGGCAAGGACCCGCTGGCCGTGGTCGACCCGCGCTGGCCGTCCAGACCGTCGGACCTGCCGGACGCCGCCGGATGACCGTACGCCCCGCCCGCCCCGACGACCTGCCGGGCTTCCTCGCCCTGGCCGCCGAGGTCGAGCACTGGTTCGGCCCGATGGTGGCCGAGCCCGGCTTCCACCGGGCCGTGCGCAAGAGCATCGACCGAGGCCTGGCCACCGTCGCCGAGGACGACCAAGGTCTGCTCGGGGGCCTGCTGTTCGGCAGCAAGCCCCCGCTGCACCACCTGCACTGGCTGGTGGTCGCCGAGCGCGCCCGGGGCACCGGCGTCGGCCGCGCCCTGGTCGAGGACGCGCTGCGCCGCCACGTCCGTGCCCCGGCCGTCGTCGAGGTGGTGACCTTCGGGCCGGACCACCCCGGCGCGGTGACCAGCGGCGCCCGGGTGTTCTACGAACGGCTGGGCTTCACCCCGGCCGAGGCCGCCGAACCCGGGCCGGAGGGCGGCTCCCGCCAGGTCTACCGGCTGCACCTGGGCTGAGCTGGGCCTCAGCCCTGGATGTCCAGCCCCGCCGGGTGCGCCAGGTCCACCGGGCAGACGAACACGTGCAGTTCGCCGTGCCGCCCCAGCGACAGGCCCGGGTCGTCGCCGCTCTCCACCGTCAGCAGGTGCGTCATCCGCGCCCCGCAGCCGCAGTCGATCGGGATCAGGTCGGTGCAGTGCCAGGACGGCCAGCCGCCCAGCTTCCAGCCGTCCGCGCGGCCCAGGTCGCGCTCGTGCTCGATGCCCCGCCGTTCGGCGAACTCGGCGACGGCGCTGCTGAGTTCCTCGGGCAGCTCGTCCCGGTCGGGCAGGTCGAGGACCTGCTCGGGGCGCAGCGCGCACGGCTGCGGCAGGTAGTAGTCCTCCTCGCTGCGCAGCGGTGGCGGGGGAGTGGCCGGGGTGAGCTCGGCGGCGCGCTGCCAGTGGAGTTCGACGGCGGGGCCGTAGTAGTAGCGCTCGCCCTGGATGTCGTCGTGGTCGTTGGGGCACCAGAGCACCTGGAGCAGGTCGCTGCCCTCCGGCCAGGGCAGGTGGGGCGCGTCCTCGGCGCGGATCAGGGCGAGCGGGATCAGGGCCGTCGGAACGGCACGCTCCTCGGGGGGCTTGCGGGGGATCCGGTAGTCGTCGTCCGGGTGCCTGGCGGTGCAGTGCGGCCAGGGTTTGCCGGTCGGCCACAGTGCCGGGCCGCCGATCCGGCTGCCGAACACGTCGGCGTCGGGCTCGGCGTACGGGTGCAGCAGGGTGGCGGGCTGCAGGTAGCGGGCGAGCCCGGGGACGGCGGCGACGAGTTCGGCGGCGCCGGGGGCGGTGTCGGTCACACCGCCCCACCCTACGGCCGCGGTCGCTCCGGCCCGGACGGCAGGAGCGCCTCGGCCCGTCCGAACTCCCCGGCGACGTCCGGTGGTTCGACCAGTAGGCGGCTCAACTGCCTTACGCGGCCGGGAGGTCGAAGGTGTACCCCTGAGCGACCAGCCACGGCAGCAGCTGCTTGAGCGCGGCCACGGTCTGGCTGCGGTCGCCGCCGCCGTCGTGCATCAGTATCACGCCGCCGGGCTTGAGCTGGCTCTGCACGGTGGAGACGATCGCGGGCACGCCCGGGCGGGACCAGTCGCGCGGGTCGACGGACCAGCCGAGCGAGGACATCCCGAGGCCTGCGGTGATGTGCTCGTTGTCCGCGTTGAAGCCGCCGCCGGGGGCGCGGAACCAGCTGACCCGGGTGCCCGGCCCGCCGGCCTGGACGATCATGTCCCGGGCGCTGGTGATCTCGTGCTCCGCCTTGTCGTGCGGGAGCTTCTCGAAGGGCTGGGGGTGGTCGAGGCTGTGGTCGCAGAGCCGGTGGCCCTCGGCGAGGACCCGCTTGACCAGGGCCGGGTTGGCGGCGGCGTTCTGGCCGATCTCGCAGAAGGTGGCCTTGACGTGGTACTGGGCGAGCAGGTCGAGGATCTGGCCGGTGGCCGGGCCGGGGCCGTCGTCGAAGGTGAGCGCGACGGTACGGCCGCCGGAGGCGGTGGAGCCGATGACCTTGCCCGGCCCGGTGTGGGCGGGCGGCGCGGCGGGCGAGGAGGGGGCCGCGTCGGCGGAGGGCTGCCCCGGGGTCCTGGTCTGCGCTGCCGGCGCCACCGGGGTCTTGGACTTCGGGGCGACCGGCGGCGCCGCCGGGCCCGAGCCGTCCGCGGCGTCCGAGGCGTCCGAGGCGTCCGGGCCGGGGGTGGGCGCGATGGTGGCGGCGCCCGTGCCGGTCGGCTGCTGCGGCGTGCCACCGGAGGACGGGGTGGAGGCGCTGGGCGACTGCAGTGCCCCGCTGGCGGTGCCGCACGCGGTCAGGCCCAGGAGGGCGGCCACCGCGACGCAGCCCGCGATCAGCCTGCTGCGGCCACGGGTCCTGCGGGTCGGGTGGGAGGGGCGACGGGCGGCGGCCGTGGGCATGGCGGCGGCTCCTGAGGGACGAGAAGGGGGGCCGATTCCTCGGTCAGGACGACTGTCCGATCAGACGCCAACCGTACGTGCCCCGGTTGCGCGCCGGACCGATCCGCCTTAAGAGCCTTCTCACACTCGCCCGGGTTGGCACCCGGCCCTCAGTCGGGGTATCCCCGCACCGTCAGAACGGGTACCACCGCACCTCGGCGGCCCCCTCGCGGAGCGAGTCGACCCGGCGTCGGAACTCCGCCAGCGCGGCCGGGTTGTCCGCCGCCTGCTGCGCGACCCAGGAGGCGCTGGCGGTCTCCCGGGCCCCGCGCAGCACCGCGAAGCCGGGCCAATCGCGCACGTCCCAGCCGTACGCGGCGGTGAACGCCCGGTACTCCTCGCCCGGTACGCCGTACCGGTCGTGGCTGAGCGCGAGGACCACCAGGTCGTGCTCGCGCAGGTCGTGCGAGACGTTCTCCAGGTCGAGCAGCACCGGCCCGTCCGGGCCGACGTGGACGTTGCGCGGCAGCGCGTCGCCGTGGATCACCCCGGGGTGCAGCTGCGGCACCAGGTCGGGCAGGGCGGCCTCGAAGGCGTCCCGGCGGTGGCGCAGGAAGGCGACGTCCTCGGGGTCGACGCGGCCCTCGGCGGAGGCCAGCCAGCGCTCCACCGGTGCCAGCAGGTCGCGCCGCCCGAGCCGGAAGGGCGGCAGCGGCAGCCGGTGCAGGGCGCGCAGCAGCGGGGCGAGGTCGGCCGGGCGGGCCGGGCGCACGGCGGGGGCGAGCCGGTGCCAGAAGGTGACCGGGTGCCCGTGGGCGAGCTGCGGCTCGGACGCCACCTCCTGGTACGGGCGCACCACCGGGACGTCCTGCCCGGCCAGCCAGTGCGCGACGGCCAGTTCGCGATGCGCCCGGTCGTACAGCTCGGGGCCGCGGCCGACCTTGGCGACCACGGCCGGGTCGCCGAGGTCGAAGACGGCGTTCTCGCCGAGCGCGAGCAGCCGGGCGTCGCCGGGGCCGGGCAGTCCGGCGGACTCGCAGGCGTGGGCGAGCAGCAGCCGGGCGCGGCCCTCGTCGAAGGGGATCATGGCTGGGCTCCGTTCCGCCGGCGGTCATCCGGAGGGCCCCGGACGGTGATCATCATGACGCACGGACGCCGGGCCCCGCGCGGTGCGGCGGC